>NZ_JAKUGE010000026.1:0-70081 GCF_022663795.1 Bacillus cereus group sp. BfR-BA-01349 | reverse complement strand
TAAAAAAATCCCCTCCAGATAAAACAGTATTGAGTCCATCATATCAGATGGACTCTTTTTTTACTGTCTACCTATAGGGGATAATACCACTCATCGTTGAGGCTGGCTCTTTTTTTATGATTCTTACATTCTTTCTTTCTCTTGAAAGTAAGTAATATTGTCTCGAAGCCACTTCCTCTCCGACATAAACAAGTTTCCACGTTTTTTATACACTTTATCAAATATCTTTAAAACTTCTTCATGATTAGCAAACTTATGTAAGAAACGAAGAGCAATGATAATCTCTGCTTCATCCGTAGGCTCTGCTTCATTTTTCCGTCTTCTAGCAACAATTTTATTCACACGTTCGCAAATTGGTCTCATTGCCATTTCGTCGCCATACGTATAAATAGCTCGAACAGCTTCATATTTCACCATCACATTTCTATCCTGTAAAGCTTCAATATAAACTATTTGTAAGTCCGATCCCCCTATTTTTGCTAACACCTCAATAACAGTTGAACGAACATAGGCACTATTACTATATAAAAGCTTTGTTAACGGCAGAATCGATTGCTTCGTTCCAATCTCAAACAATGTATAACAAATATGTGTAATCTCATCTTTATTTTCTTGAGTATCTAGCAACTTTAGTAAAGCACTCTCCGCTTCTAATGATTTACATAACTTTAAGGAAGAAATAGCCCAATAACGAACACTATCGTTTTTATGGTAAATATACGGAATAATTTTATTTGTATCACTTACTTCTGGCAATGTATAAATATTACTAAGCAGTTCACTTAACAAAGTCGGGTTTTGTTCACATTCCAAACAATCTATAAGATAATCAGCAATACTGATCTCTTTCGTATTAATAGCAAGTTTCGTCATTACATAATACATATCTTTCTTCATAGATATTTTTTTTGCTTTGGTTACCTTCTGCTGTAAATAAGGAAACGTTAATAGGTCATCTAGCTCTTTTGCTTCATCATAAGCACGATGTCTAACCTCTGTATCCTCATCAGCCATCCGCCTTAATAAACTATCTATATACCCTTCCATCTCCTTCTCTCCCGTCCAAATTAAATCTATCTCTTTGCATTCTATATATGATAGACTTTCATTTCAACAGAAAAAAGAGGATGCCACAGCATCCTCTCCTTCTCTTCTCTATTCTACACAAGTAAACTGCGTCCAAGCTCCTACATAATCTAGTAAGAATAACTCCTCTTCCGCAATTGTACCGACAATATTTTTCCGTTCATCTATCGGCATTTCTTTCAGAATGATTTGCAGTTCACCTTTATACTTACCAAATGAATTGTTTCCAATTACAACTTGCCCTCTTTCCTGCAGCACACTTTCACGCACTGGGAAGTCATAATCTTTGTACTTTTTACGTACTTCTGTAGAACGTACCATATACTCTGTTATGTCGCCGCGCCTTACGTGTAATTCTTGCAGCGTAGCTCTCTTCTCTACTTCAGTCGCTTCGTCTACAAAGTGCACTTTTAGCTGTAACATGTAGCGATTTAAGTTTCCTAGTTTTTCTAACTCTTCCTCACTCGCATAAGCATTTCCGATAATGACATCATCGATTAGCCCTGTTGCCCATAAATGCTTCGCTTGTACTTCAATTGGTAAATTACGATGCTCTTCTAACGTACATAATCCGTCGTTAATATCCCATGGACCGATGTTTGCAGCATGTGATGTAATAAAAGCTGCACTGCGAATACCATGCTTTTTAAAGCGTTCACTGCAGCGAATGAAATAATCGTACGGAAGACCAGTGAATTTTTGCGGATAAAAATTATGGCAACCAATTAAAGCTGATTTATTCGCTTGATGCGAAAGAATATTTTCTAAGTACGCAATATCGTTACTTACATTTAACTCAATGTTTAAACCGTACGGATTATTCGTCATTTTCGCTTCAGTTAACCCGTCGAAGCCTACATCTAAACGAATACCGTCTGCGCCTAACTCCGCGAAGAATGATAAATCGCTATAACTAATACCAAGCTGATCAAACACAGCCGGAGCTACATCTAAAATAACTTCCATATTGTTATCTTTTGCGTGATTGATAATCTCTTTAAATTCAGCTACAATTTCTTCTTTCGGACGATTCACAGATAACAAACAAGTAAATATTCTTGAAAAACCGTGTCGTGCCGCTGCGGAAATATAAGCCATATCTTTTTCTTTCGTTGAATGTTCTGGGTAAAGTGAAATTCCTAATTTACGCTCCATGCTTTTGCATCTCCTTCACACGTTGTATTAATGCCATGCTCGTAAATCTATATTTTGCAGATAAACACGTTGCACATAAAATTGTCGGTACAATAATTACGTACGATGATTGCAATCCTAACATTACATATGCACCCATTGAACAACCGATAAATAAAACTGATACTAGTAGTAACACTAATAAAGATTTACTTTGTACCCATTTCGAATAATGAGCAATACACTGTCCGACCACGAATGTAATTAAGATGATAATTACTCCGAGCATTCTGTTTTCTCCTCTCCTGCTAATTGTTGTTTCTCATACATTTTGAAGAATGGATAGTAAATAACGAACGAGATAACAAAGTTAACAAGTACAAGTACACCAGCCATAATTGTCCAGTCCGTACTAATCACCGCTGCAATTGGTGCTAACATCGTAAATGGCAGTTTTGCCATCATAAGTGGAATCATACCTGAAACAACTGCGAAATATGATACCGTCGTTGTCACTAACGGTGTAATAACGAATGGAATAATTAAGATTGGGTTCATTACAATTGGTGCACCGAAAATAATTGGTTCGTTAATATTGAATAAGCCTGGCACGAATGATAATCTACCTAACTCTTTTAAGAACTTAGATTTAGAGAACATAAACATAATAACTAAAGCTAACGTTGATCCTGATCCACCAATCCATACGAACCATTGAATGAACTGCTCTGTAAATAAGTTTGGTAACTGATGTGCATTTCCTGTAGCCGTGAATACTTCCATATTTTCAAGAATTGCTGAATCCCACATCGGACGAATAATTGGTCCTAAAATCGCTGGTCCATGTATACCGAATGACCAGAAAAACACGATTAAGAATACTGTTAATAAACCACCGAATAAATTATTTCCTACTAATACTGATTTTAATGGTGCGATTAAATATGTGATCGTTGTATTCACATCAAATTTCAAACCGTAGCGAATGCCCCAGAATAAAAGAATAACTGCTAATGTTGGAATTAATGCTGCAAACGAATTTGAAACTGCTGGTGGTACACTATCTGGTAATTTAATCGAGATATTATGCTTAATCATAAAATGATAAATTTCTACTGCAATTAATGCTGTAACAATTGCGCCAAATAAAGACGTTGCACTTAATGTTCCTACTGAAATATATCTACCTGCATCAATAACACCTGGTACAGCTTTCGTAATTTGAATTGGTTCAACTGATGCTAGTAAAAAGGCGAGTACAGATAATAACCCTGCACTTAACTGATTGAGCTGATAAAAGTTTGCGAGTGAAGCTCCTACCCCAAATGCTGCGTATAACGCCATTAAACCTACTGTAAACCGGAATGGAATATCTAAAATATGGCGAAATGGTGCAATCCATTCCATATATGCATCAATTGGTAAATTTAAAAAGATAACGAAAAATGATCCGACAATCGTTAACGGCAATGTAGAAATAACTCCGTTTCGAATTGCTAATAAATGTCGTTGTCCTGCAATCTTTTGCGTTGTTGGCATAATCTTTTGTTCCATAAAACTCATAAAACCATTCATCAATACCCCTCCTCTTTCTCTTTACTACGTAAGAATAAAAAGTTATAACATTATAATGTTTATATTTAAAAAAATATAATTATGCTAAAACTAATTGTTCTGCTTGTTTCAGTACTTTTAAACCGTCACACATGCCATAATCTCTTTGTTCTATTATTGCAACCGGTATATCGTATGACTTCGCAAGAAACTGTACCGCTGGAAACAAATACTTCACTTGTGGTCCGATTAAAACAACATCAGCATTTTTTATTTCCAGTTTCACAAGTTCTGAATCAACCGCTTTAATTTTATAATCCTTCCCTTGTTTCTTTGCCTCTTCTTGCATTTTTCTTACAACCATACTCGTTGACATGCCTGCTGCACAACATAATAAAATGTACATCTTATACTGTCACTTTCTCTTCTACTCGTTTATGAAGAGTAATAAATTCTTCAGCAAGTTCTTTCACTGTAATTGCATTCATTAAATGATCTTGTGCATGCACTAACAGTAAACTGATTTCTGCATGATTTCCTCTTGCTTCTTCTTGAATTAAGTCTGTTTGAATGCGATGAGCTGCTGAAATCTCTTCACTAGCAAGTTTCATCTTTTCACCGGCATTCCCGAAATCTCCTTGTCTTGCAAAAGCAATTGCTTCAAGCGCCGAGCTTCTCGCATTACCACCATGTAAAATTAACGCAAATGGAGTTTGCATATCAGCCATTTTAAATTCCCCCAAGCTATATGTTTTCTATATTTTTATCTTATTATGAAAACGCATACAATTAAACATAAAAAACTTCCGTTATGTAACGGAAGTTTTTATATACTTTTTCAAAATGATAATAAAATTTCTTGAAAATCTTCAATTACCTCAGTCTGAGTAAGTTTCTCTATCGTAGTTTGACTAGACATAATATCATATAAAAAATCATAAAGCCTTTGCAAATCTTCATTATTATTGCGCTTTACACTAAATAAAATAATTACTTGTACTTTTTTATCTCCCCAATCAACAGCCTTTTCAAGTGTGCAAAACATCAAAAAAGTTTCCTCACTTAATAACTGCATCGGATGCGGAATCGCAACTGAATTCCCAACCGCTGTCGGAGACGTATTTTCTCTCTCCATAACAGAAGCATAAAAGTTTTTTGGTACATAGCGTTTCTCAGCAGCTTTTTCACATAAAAACTGAATAACATCCTCTTTCGTAGAAGCATTATGATTTAAAAAGATTAAATCTTCCTTAATATAAGGCTGCACACTAGTATTCACATGCGTAAACAATCGCTGACCAATCGATTTAATCTCTTTATCATCAAATATTGAATTCACTTTTATAACTGGAACAGGCAAGCCACTCGGTATATGAATCGTACTAATAATACAATCTATTTTTTCTTTATAAAGATCTTCTACTTTCAATTGATAATAGCCTGTAATACCTACAATCTCTAATTTATCTCGGAACTGTGATAAAATTTTATATTTTAATAGTTGTGCACTTCCTTGACCAGTCGCACAAACTAATAAGCATCTTTTCTTTTGATTTTGCTCCTGCAAACGGCTCATCGCTCCGCCGAAGTGAATTGCAATATAACCAATTTCACTTTCAGGGATCGATTCACCCGTATATTCACCAATGATATCTCCAACGAGAACAGCAATTTCAAAAGCATACGGATAATTCTTTTTCACTTCTGCCAAAAGAGGATTTCTCGTATTTAGCTTATACTTCAAACGATTTAATAACGTTTTTAAATGAATACCAAATCCAAATAATAATTCTTCATCATAATAAAAAATAAGATTCCGTTCTTCCGCTACTTTAAAAAGAATATGTTGCATAAATGCATATATATCTTTCCCTAATAGCTCTTCTACATTTTCATAGCGATCTCTCGTTGTAACAGCAGTACTTAATAAATGCATCGTCACATATAATACTTCTTCTTCTGGAAATGAAAATTTCAACTCTTTCTCTAAATCTCCTAAAATCTGCTTCGCAATTGTATATTCTTTCTTTAGTATAAGTTCTGATTGCTCCGCATGCAGTCCTTTTATATAATGTTGACTTTGACAACGCTTTAATGCGATTGCAATATGAATGACTAAATTATCAATTTCTATATCAGATAAATATATTGTTCCGCCTTCAATATACTTTAATATAATTGAACGAATGAGTGATATATGAGGTAGCGATAAATATGTCTCCGTCTGCTCAAATTGCTCATGAAACGGAGTATGGTCATAACGCGGTAAACCATATTGTGATAAACAAGAACGAATATTAAATTCCTCTCCAACAATACGTATACCATAATACGGTCTCTTCTCAATTTGTAATTCATAGCAACCACATATATCTGTAACATCTTTCATAATTAAATTGACCGTTGATTTGCTCACATACATCTCTTCCGCTAATTCTGAAAGCTTCACATATCCCTCTATCATTAAAACACGCTGCAGAATGTACGCTATTCTTTCTTCATAAGAAGTTGGGATCTTTTCCATCTGTTTTTGAAATAGACTCACACAAAAGTCTTCAAATCTCTTCTTTTGTATAATTTCTAATTCGTACCCATTCCCTCTTTGCGATTCGATTTTCGCTCCGTTTTCTTCCAATATATCATTTAATAATTTTATATCTTTTTGAATCGTCTTCGTTGATACATGTAAACGACCAACTAAAAAAGCTCGATTTAACATCGATTTCTCTTCTAAAAATTCCTCTAAAATAGAAATTAATCGCTGATGCACCTTTGTCATAGCTCTTCCTCTCGCTCTTTATATTCTCTCTATTTCTTTAATGTGAATCCGAATTTATCCCATGCTTGTAAATAGTCTAGTAAGAAAATCTCTTCTTCTACAATTCGACCAACTACATTTGTTTTTCCTGTATTCACCATATCTTTTAATGCAATTTGTAATTCACCTTTATACTGGCCATATTGTTCATTATCAATTAATAAATCTCCACGCTTAATTTCGCGCGTATTATGAGGTTTAAATTCTTCTTTTTTATATTTCACACGACTTTGTGTAGAACGAATCATATATTCAGATACATCTCCGCGATAAAAATGTGGTTCGTCTAATACGATAATTCTTTCTAGTTTTGTCGTTGTATCATATAGTTCTATATCAAATGTTTGCTTCTCTTTATTTAATGCACCTAGTGCTTGTAATTCTTCTTCTGACGCATATGCGTTTGCAATAATAACATCATCAATTAATTCAGTCGCAAATAAATGCTTCGCCTGTGTTGTCATCGGTAATTCACGATGCTGCTCTAATGTACATAACCCTTCTGTTACTGGCCAAGGTCCGTATGTTGCATCAAATGATGAAATAAAAGCTGCCGTTCTCATACCGTAATCTTTAAATTGTTTCGAGCATTTAATGAAATGATCGTATGATAACCCTGAATAACGATGCGGATAAAAATTATGACAACCAATTAAATTTTCACGATTTGGTCTATGACTCATAATGTTATCTACATACTTCGTACCATTGCTCATATTAATCTCAATTTTCAAACCATACGGATTATAAGTCATAATTGATTCTTCTAATCCTGAGAAACCGACATCTAAACGAATACCGTACGCACCTAATTCATGGAAGAATGATAAATCATTATACGAAATACCTAATTGTTCAAAAACAGATGGACTAATATCAACTAATACTTGGAACCCTAATGCATTCGCATGAGAGATCGTTTCTTTAAATTCTTCTATAATTTTCTCTTTTTCTCCATCCACAGATAATAAACATGTGAACACACGTGTAAATCCATATTTACTTGCTAATGTTAAATACTCCTTATCTTTCTCTACTGTTGAATGTTCTGGATAAATAGAAATACCTAATCGTCTCATATGTACACGCCTCTTTCTTCATCATATTGTAAACCCTTTCAAATATATGTAGTGAAAAAGTATATATCCCCTTCTTGTTCACTACTCTTTTAAATCCGCTTTCTTTAAAGAAAAAACAATTTCTATCATTCTTAACACCTACAAGTCTATACATCTATACTTTACATCTTTTTTTCATAGTTGTGTAGCTTTTACACAAATTTGTCAGTTTTTCATCTTAAAAATTGTTATCCGTTTTCAAGACACCTTCCTTGACTGTTGCATTGGCCAATACATATACTCGAAAGAAAAGAGAAAACTTTATATAGGGGATGAATATATGGGAGAAGCAATACTCGTAAAACGAGAACCGTTATGGACAAAAGAGTTTGTTGCTTTAATTTTTGCAAACTTATGTATGTTTTTAGGGTTTCAAATGTTAATTCCAACCTTACCTGTTTATGTGAAAGAAATTGGTGGCACAAGTTCCAATATCGGATTTGTTGTCGGCATGTTTACCGTTGCGGCACTTTTTGTTAGACCGCTAACTGGGAACGCCTTGCAAAAATTCAATAAAAAAATCATTTTAATGATCGGTACTGCTATCTGTTTACTCGCTATGGGCAGTTACCTTTTCGCCTCAACTATCTTTCTCTTGCTTGCTGTTCGTATTTTACACGGAGCTGGTTTCGGTATTACAACGACTACATATGGAACTGTCGTTTCTGATTTAATTCCCTCAGCTCGCCGCGGAGAAGGCATGGGATATTTTGGCCTTTCTGGAACAATTGCAATGGCCCTCGGACCACTTATCGGACTATGGCTTATGCAAACATATAACTTCACAATTCTTTTTTTATGTGCATTATCGTGCACAATTGTTTCATTAATATTAACGAAACTACTTCAAATCCAAAAATCGAAACAGCCTCCACAACAATCATCTAGTACTTTTCTCGATGGATTTATTGAGCGTAAAGCTTTACTTCCTTCATTATTAATATTATGTATTACATTAATGTACGGAGGAATCGGAAGTTTTATCACACTATTTGCTACAGAAGTCGGCATAGCTGATATTAGTCTCTTCTTTTTATGTAACGCATTAGCAATCGCTGTGACTCGTCCATTCTCTGGAAAGCTATATGATGCGAAAGGCCATACATTCGTCATCATTCCGGGAGTTATTATAACGTTTACAGGCATTATTTTATTGTCGTATACGACGACAATCCCGAGCTTAATTATTGCTGCAGCATGTTACGGAAGTGGTTTTGGAGCGATCCAACCTGCACTACAAGCATGGATGATTGGCCGCGTAGCACCGCATCGACGCGGTGTAGCAACTGCTACATTCTTCTCCGCATTTGACCTTGGAATCGGCGCTGGAGCGATTATTTTTGGATTTATTGCTCACTTTACAAACTATGCAACTGTATATCGTTACTCCTCTCTATTACTTATTGCTTTTCTCTTCATTTACATTACAAGCATAAGAAAACAAAAGCGTAGCGGTAAAAACAAGGAAAAAGCTGCTGGATAATTCAGTGGCTTTTTTATCGTGTTAAAAGAATTGTTTCCCCTCATGTTACTGTTATAAAACTACATGCATTTTCCTACATATTTTTTTAACTTTCATCAAAAAATATACGATGAACTCGCAGACGCTTTCCTTGATATTCAAATGAAAAATACTATTCTAAAGAGTGTGATTTATCTACAAAATTAAGATTTATACAAGATGAAAACCAATAAAATACAGCTGTTTCTTTAAGGTATTGTAAACTTTTCTACCCTTTGTAAATTTAGTGTAAATTTTACTAGCAAACCGTTTACAGTGACTCAAGGTTCAGTTAATAATTACATCGTACATGAAATTTAAGGAGTTGAATGCGTGGAATATAATGTTCAAGATATGATCTTCCAGTTCATTGGTGGATTAGGTATTTTCTTATTCGGGATTAAATACATGGGCGATGGACTGCAACAAGCAGCTGGAGATCGTCTTCGTGATATTCTAGATCGTTTTACAACAAACCCACTCATGGGTGTACTAGCAGGTATGTTAGTTACGGTATTAATCCAATCCAGTTCAGGAACAACCGCTTTAACAGTCGGACTTGTAAGTGCAGGATTTATGACATTAAGACAAGCAATCGGTGTTATTATGGGTGCAAACATCGGTACGACAGTTACTGCATTTATTATCGGAATTAAAATCGGAGAATACGCTCTCCCAATTATGGCAGTTGGAGCTATCTTATTATTCTTCTTTAAAAATAAAAAAGTACATTCTTTAGGTCAAGTTATATTCGGCTTTGGTATGTTATTCTTCGGTTTGGAATTAATGAGTACAGGTATGAAACCTCTTCGCTCTTTAGAATCATTCCAAGAATTAACGGTTAGTATGAGTGATAACCCAATTTTAGGAGTTGTTGTCGGTACAGTCTTTACTTTAATTGTACAAAGTTCAAGTGCAACTATCGGCATTTTACAAGAACTATTCGGTCAAGGTGCAATCGATTTACAAGCTGCCCTTCCTGTATTATTTGGTGATAACATCGGTACAACAATTACAGCTGTATTAGCAGCAATCGGTACTTCTATTGCCGCAAGACGTGCAGCATTAGTTCACGTTATCTTTAATATCGTCGGTACAATTATATTTACGATTTTATTAGTACCATTTACAAGCTTAATTCAATATTTCCAAAAATCATTAAACTTAAATCCAGAAATGACAATTGCATTTGCACACGGAACATTTAACATAACAAATGCAGTTATTCAATTCCCATTCATCGCTGTATTAGCATGGATTGTAACAAAACTTATTCGCGGCGAAGATTCTGCTATTGATTTCAAACCGCAGCATTTAAACCCAATTTTTATTGAGCAATCTCCAGCTATCGCTTTAACAGAAGCTCAAAAAGAAATTATCCGTATGGCTGAGTTTTCATTACATGGATTAAAAGAAGCAAACCAATTTTTAAATACACAAGACAAAAAACACGCTGACATGGCTACTCAATTAGAAGGAGCTATTAACAATTTAGATAAAAAAATTACCGAGTATTTAGTTTTACTATCAGAAAAGCCGCTTTCGCCTACGGATTCTGAAAAACATTCCGTTTTAGCAGGTGTTGTTGGAGATATTGAACGTGTCGGTGATCATGTAGAAAACCTTGTAGAACTTGTAGATTTCCAAATTTCAAACCGTGTTTCACTATCAGACGAAGCATTAGCTGAATTAAATGAAATGCTGGAATTAACGATTTCAACACTACAAGACTCAGTTGAAGCTTTAACAAACTTCGATACTGAACTAGCTCAAACTGTTATTGCTAAAGAACGCAAAATCGACCAAATGGAACGTGTTCTTCGTAAACGTCACGTATTACGTCTAAACGAACGCAGCTGTTCAGGTGATGCAAGTATCATCTTCGTCGATATGGTAAGTAACTTAGAGCGCATTGGCGATCACGCTGTAAATATCGCTGACGGTGTTTTAGGTGAACAAGGAAAAATCAATTTAAAACAATCATTATAATAAGAAAGAGACGCTAACGTAAGCGTCTCTTTCTTATTATATTTTAACAACTGTTCTTCCTTTTAACTTTCCTTGCAATATAAGTGTAAACTTCTCCTCTAATTCTTCTAATGTACATTCTCCTGTATAAGATCTTAACTCTTTATTACTCCATTCATTTGCTAAGAGCGTCCACACATCACTTCTCACATCTGCTGGACATTGCACAGAATCTATCCCTAAAAGGCTTATGCCTCGTAAAATAAACGGATATACCGTTGTTTGTAATTCCTGGCCTGCCACATTACCGCATGTCGTTACACAACCACCATACTTTACTGTTTTTAAAGCTGTTTCTAACATACGTCCACCTACAGTATCAATAACTCCGGCGTATATCCCTTTTAACATCGGTCTTCCTGATCCATCATTCAATTCCGCGCGATGAATCACTTTTTTCGCTCCTAGACGTAGTAGCATATCTTCCTCTTCCATTTTCCCTGTCGCTCCTACTACGTTAAACCCTAACTTACTTAATATACTAACAGCTACACTCCCTACGCCGCCTGTAGCACCCGTTACTAAAACATCTCCCATATTAGGCTTGATTCCTGCTCCAATAAGCTTATATACCGACAAAGCCGCAGTAAAACCTGCTGTCCCATACATCATACTTTCCTTTAATGACATTCCTTCTGGTAAAGGCACGACCCAAGATGATGGCACGCGAATATATTCTCCGAAACCACCAGAGGTATTCATACCTAAGTCATATCCCGTTACAATAACTTGATCTCCTGCCTTAAAAGAGTTATCTTCACTACTCACAACTTCTCCTGCAGCATCAATTCCTGGCGTATGAGGATATGTTCTCGTAACACCTTTATTACCAGTAGCTGAAAGAGCATCTTTATAATTTAATGAAGAATAATGAACCTGTATTAACACGTCTCCTTCAGGTAAACTACTTACTTCTCTCGCTACAACGTTTCTTACAAACTGCTTACTTTTTGTTTCGTTCACAACAATTGCTCGGAATGATGTATGATTCATTATGCTCTCTCCTTTATCCGTAAAGTTCTTCTTTATTATATAAAAAAACTTAGTAAACCTACTCGTTTCTTCTTGGCTATATTTCAACAAATCTTACTTCCCTATCACTTTCTCATAATATATATTTTCATTTCTACTAAAAGCCCTTATACTTATTCTACATCTGAAAAATAATATATAGAAAATCTGACTTTTTATAAATATATTGAATTTTTACGAAATGTAAATGTTTTGTAATGTTTTTTTTCGCTAAATTTCATTATAATAAGTGGATATGAGTGTCGTATTTCAATCCAAATGAAGGAGTACAGGAAATGGAGCAAAACCCATCTTTGCAAGAAAATACACGCAATAAACCGAAAAAAAATAAGAAAAAAATAAAAATTATTATAAGCGCTATACTATTCGTTTTATTAATAGGCGGCGGTTATACTTGGTTTTTAGTAAATAAAGCATCTTCTGCTGTTCGCAATGCCGCACACGATTTAGCACGCGGTGATAAATCTGATTTACGAGATAAAGCTGTAAAACCTATTACAAATAACGTCTCTGTTTTAATAATGGGTGTTGATGAAAGCGATGTCCGAGGAAAAGAATATGGTGAAGCTATAAGAACAGACGCCCTTTTGCTTGCAACATTTAATAAAGATAGCAAAACTGTTAAACTATTAAGTATCCCACGTGACACATATACTTATATTCCAATAGAAAAGAAAAAAGATAAAATTACACACGCTCATGCATTCGGTTCTGCTAAAAACGGAAAAAATGGTGGACCACAAGCAAGCATTGATGCAGTTGAAAAATTAATGAATGTTCCTGTCGATTATTTTGTAAAATTCAACTTTAAATCATTTATAAAAATCGTCGATGACTTGGGCGGTGTTGAAGTTGATGTACCAGTTGAATTTACTGAGCAAGATAGCAATGATAATGCTGAGGCTATTCACCTAGAAAAAGGTGTTCAAAAGCTAAATGGCGAAGAAGCTCTTGCTCTTGCTAGAACAAGACACATCGATAGTGATGCCATGCGTGGACAACGTCAACAACTCGTTATCGAGGCTATTTTAAAGAAACTAACAAGTGTTGGTTCTGTAACAAAAGTTGGTAACATCATTGATGATATTAACGGACAATTCGTTACAAACTTAACATTTGATGATATGCTTTCATTCTATAAATATGGATCGGATTCGGAAATTGAGAAATTACAAATCCAAGGTGATGATTGCTATATGGCAAAAGGTGACGATACTTGTAGCAAATCTGCTGGTGGTGGTCGAACTTACTACTACAATCCAGATAAAAAAGAATTAGCTAATGTTACAAATGAACTTCGTACTCATCTTGGGCTACCTGCATATACAAAGTCTGGCTCAGACTCTGATTCGAAAAAGACAAAAGAATCTAAGTCTGAAAATTCAAGTGAGCGCGAATCAAGTAACAATGAAGTGAAAAATAAGAACAAAAATAGCAGTGAAGATACAGAAACATCGTCTAACGACAATGAATAGTAAAGAAGCAGTACTCTATGGAGGTAGAGTACTGCTTCTTTTTATTTCGTCAGAATCAAAAATCAGAACTTTCTAACTATCTTTTTCAATATTTTTAAATTATAATAAATAGTAGCAATCTATTCCAATTATCAGGGGGCTCATACATATGAAAGCTGCAGTAAAACATAACATCTCAGATTTTAAAGACTACTTAAAATCCAACGATATATACATGGAAGAAAATATAGATGAAAATGATGGCTCTGTTCATTTTTCAGTAGGATTAGAGACAGAAGCTGGCGCAAAAATTCAACTTATCGCTGCTTTCCAAAACGAACATCCTACGGTGGATATATACTGCTTCAATGTTGCTCACGTGCCTGATGCAACATCAACAAATGATATTTTACATCTCATTAATGAATTAAATACATCTTATCGCTTTGCAAAATTCACATTAAATAAGCAAAATGCAATTGATATTTCAACATCTCTTGCATTCTCAGAACCAAACTTTAATCCAGCACTTGTCTTTGAACATACGAGAATGCTATATAAATTAGCGAATGACGAATATAAAAACTTAATGAAAGTGATTTGGGCGTAAATAAAAGGATGGGCTGCAAGCAGCGCCATCCTTTTACTTCGATATCATATCAATCCACATCTTAATAGCTGTACCTACAATCAAAATCGATAACATATATTGCAGCGCTTTTTGATTGATTTTCTTCCCAACTCGCGCTCCAAGCGGCGCAGCAAAGATACTTGCAATCGCAATAATAAGAGCTGGAATTACAACTACTTGCCCAGTTATCACTTTTCCAGTCGTAATCCCTATTGAGGAAATAAACGTAATAGCGATAGATGTTGCTATTGTTGTACGTAACGGCAATTTTAAAATAACTAGCATAATAGGAACTAAAAGAAATGCACCGCCAGCCCCAATAATACCGGAAACACCTCCTACAATAAATGCTAACAAACTTGCTAACCATTTATTATAATGAACTGCTCCGCTATTATTTTTCTTCGGTACAAACATCATAATAGCAGCAATTGTGGCTAAAGCTGCATAAACAACATTGACCGTATGTTCCGCTAATACGTTAGCACCAAAACTCCCTATGAAACTTCCTATTAATATACTAGCTCCCATATATACAACTAGCGTTTTATCCATATCATTACTTTTCCGATAGGCCCATGCCCCTGCAAAAGTTGCAAAGAATACTTGCACCGCTGTAATACCGCTCACTTCATGTGATGTATAGCCAGAAAATCCTAGCAATACCGGAATGTATAAGATCATCGGATAATTAATAATCGCACCGCCAATTCCAACCATTCCTGATATAAACGATCCTATAAATCCAATTATAAAAAGTAATACGACTAAGCTCATCTTACATCCCCTCCCTTCTAGAAAGAAGATGAATTAAATGAATAAGTTTACATTTCCATCCGAAGCATCTGCTAAATAAGCTCCTACTCCTGCAAACTCTACCCCTTCCATAATCTCTTCCTCTTTTAACCCTAATAAATCTACTGTCATTTGACAAGCGACAAGTTTAATCCCCTGTTCTTTCGCCAAATCGATTAAATCTGGTAAAGGCATCGCATTATGTTTTTTCATAATACCTTTAATCATCTTTGGTCCCATACCTGCAAAATTCATTTTTGATAATCCCATCTTATCCGCACCGCGTGGCATCATTTTTCCAAACAATTTTTCTATAAAAGGTTTCTTTACCTTCACATGCTCATCTTTCCTTAAAGCATTTAATCCCCAAAAAGTATGAAAAATAGTTACCTCTTGATCATACGCCGCTGCACCATTTGCAATAATATAAGCAGCCATTGCTTTATCATAATCTCCGCTAAATAAAACGATTGTTGTTTTCTTCTGTTGTTCCATGTTGTTCTCCCTCCGATTACCTATAGGGGTATTTCATCATTTATAAAAAGGTTCAAATCATGTATCTCTGTACTATACGACTTTACCTTCCCATGCTAACATACCACCTACCATATTAATTGCTTGAAAACCGTAGCTCTCTAAAAACTGAACTGCTCGTGCACTTCTTCCGCCAGAACGACAAACGATAATATACTCTTTCTTTTTATCCAACTCATGCATACGAAACTCTAATAGTCCTAGTGGAATATTACACGCTTCTGGAATTTTCCCTTCGGCTACTTCTTCTACTTCACGTACGTCCACGATATTTACTGCTTCTTTACGTAACAATTTTTCTTCCAATTCTTTTACTGTCATTTCTTTCATTTTAAATTCCCTCCTCACAAACCATTCATACCGCCTGAAACATTGATAACGTGCTGAAATCCTAATTTCTTTAATACCTTTGCTGCTTGCTTACTTCTCATCCCGCTCTGACAAATAACAATTACTTCCTTATTTTTATCTAACTGATTTGCCTTACTCGCTAACTCATTTAGTGGGATATTTTGAAACCCTTTCATATGATTCCCTCTATACTCACCTACTGTACGTACATCGATAAATTGTTTATTCTTTTGCCCCATCATACGTTTTAAATCTTTTCCTGAAATATTTTTTACTCCTCTAACTGGTAAGAAGCGAGAAATAATAAACCACGATACAAGTACAATTAAGATTACATTCAATATTGTCTTTACATCCATAAAACTATTTAAACTCCTTCTATGCCTTTTTCCCGTCCAAATATATACTATAGCTTTGAATATGGAACCCTTTCTTTCTTAAAAAACGAACACTTAAATTCCGATCCACTTTATTATGAACAATAAGATGCAAAGGCTTATTTGGTATTTCATGATAATACCGTTTTAAATACGCATACGGTATACACATAATTCTAGAAGTGTTATCACTGTGACTCTCTGTATAATTGCGTACATCTACAACAACACTTTCCATTTTCCTTACTTGTTCTAACGAAATATATGCAACATTTAAAACCGGAATGTAACGTTTTACTAAACTTCCTAGCATCGATACTATTAGAGATATAACTATATAAGACATATATGATTATCCTCTTTACTTTCAATAATAAGCAGAGGATGTAATCTTCCACTTATTATTGAACCGCTATGCTTTCTTGATCCAGAACTTTAATTCACCAGATTCTTCCGTGTGTTTTAACACTTCATGACCGCCTTTTTGTGACCATGCTGGAATATCTTTAATCGCACCTTTATCTGTTAAGTGTACTTCTAACACTTCCCCCCGATTGTAATGCTTCCATTGCTTTCTTTGTTTTTACAATTGGCATTGGACATGCTAATCCTTTTACATCTAATACTTCTTTCACTTTCATCTTGTTTGCCTCCTATTTTTATAATTAAGCTTTCTTAATCCAGAACTTTAATTCGCCTTCTTCTTCTGTATGCTTTAACACCTCATGACCGCCTTTTTGTGACCATGCTGGAATATCTTTAATCGCACCTTTATCTGTTAAGTGTACTTTAACACTTCCCCCGATTGTAATGCTTCCATTGCCTTCTTCGTTCTTACAATTGGCATTGGACATGCTAATCCTTTTACATCTAATACTTCTTTCACTTTCATCTTATATACCTCCTATTTTTATTACATTTGAAATCGAATTAATTATGAACAGCACAACGGTTTGGACCAATCTCCATTTCACGCTCTTCGTCTTGACTTGGATTTAATCGCCCCATATTTGTTTGACGAATTTCTTGATATGCATTCGGTTGAGGTGGTAAATTCTCCGTTACAACTTTACGAAACTCTCCCTCATCCTCAATATTTAATCCTGCATTATACGCAAATAAATCTTTTAATTTAGTACTAACAATACCACTCTCGTCCATTTCACTTATTTTTGAATAATGAGCCGGTAACACAACTAAGTTTTGAGATAGTTCTTTATATCTGCTATACAAAGTAGTACGTAAATCACTTACCCAATCTTCAGCTTTCCCAGCAAGGTCTGGACGTCCAATTGAATCTACAAATAAAATATCACCTGATAATAAATAGGAATCATCTACAATAAATGACGTACTTCCAATCGTATGCCCCGGTGAGTATAATGCATCAATTTCAATTTCAGTACCCCCCACCGTAATAACAGATCCTTCAACAAGTGGTTTATATGAGAACACAACTTCCTCTGCATCTTTTGGCGGTAACCAATACGTACCACCTACTTTTTCCGCTAACTTACGTCCGCCAGAAATATGGTCTGCATGTAAATGTGTATCCATTACATTCGTAATCGTAACGCCATGCTCTTTCGCAAACTCTTCGTACGCTTCAACTGTTCTTACTGCATCAATAACTGCTGCTTCACCGTTTGAAATAACCATATATGATAAGCAACCTTTTCCAAGACGGTTAAACTGATACATACTTCCGCCATCTTTTAAATCTCCCACTTTTATAGGCTTTACATATTCACTCCAAGCCTTCATACCACCAGATAAATAGTAAATATTTTCTAATCCAGCCTCTGTTAATTGCTCTGCTACAAATATAGAAGACCCTTCTTTTGCACATACTACTAAAACATCTTTATCTTTAGGTAGTTCACTGACAATACGATCTACACCCTCTAATAAATCAAAGTACGGCACATTCATTGAAGTAACTTCTTTTCCTTCAATTTTCCAACCTTCATAATCCGCCTCATTACGAACATCTAAAATAAACAACTCTCCGAATAAAACTTTCTCTGCAACATCTTTTGCTTGTAATGCTTTAACATTCATCTCATTACCCCCGTAGGTATATTTTTATTTAAAAAATTTTATTTTTCCACATTCCCTTTCCACTCTAACATGCCTGGGATGACATTTTTCACATTTGCATAACCTTTCTCTTTCAACATGTGACAAGCTACATCACTACGGTTACCAGTTCGACAAACGACGTAAATTTGCTTCGTCTGATCTAATTCCGCACTACCAAGTTCGCCTAATGGAACTGAAATAGCCGATGGAATATGACCAAAAGCGAATTCCGCCGCTTCACGAACATCTACTATAATACACTCTTCACCACTTAATACTATCTCTTCCAATTCAGCATTCGTAATTGTATGAGGATATTTCACAATTTCATTCACTTCATGCTCGTTTGCTTTCCTAACATAATGCACCAATACATTATCCTCGTGTTTCGTCCCGATATATTGATGTCCTACTTTACCCGCCCAACTTTTTATATCTACCGTAGATCCTTTATCTGTTGCCTGAACTTCAATCACTTGCCCTGGTGCTAATCCTTCTATCGCCTTCTTCGTTTTCACAATCGGCATCGGACAAGCCAACCCTTTACAATCTAAACTCATATCCACTTTTATATTCATAGTCGATTCCTCCATAATTTATATACATATACCTGTAGGGGTATATTGAAATGTTTTTGAAAATCTGTCAACAATTATGTCTGACAGATTATCGGCTTTTTACAAGTAATTGAACAGCTTCTTTAATTAACTCTTCATTTGAAGCATTACCGCTTTCAAACTGCTCACGCAAACATTGCTCTAAATTTGTCCCAACAACAAGTCCAATTGTACGATCAAGTGCAGAACGAGATGCCGTTAACTGTGTAATAACCTCTCGGCAATCTTTTCCTTCTTCCATCATACGAAGTACACCACGAACTTGACCTTCAATACGTTTCAATCTATTTTTCATATCTTGATTATATTCCATCCTATAATCACCTCATTACCATTATGTCACTATTTATAACCTATGACAATATATTATACCCTATAGGGTATTTTGTAAACCCCTATTTTTAATATTTATCTTATATGTTCACAAAACAAGAAGTGAAACCTTACTATATAGGCTTTCATCTTCCACCAAATTTTGAAGTGGAAGATGAAAAAATATTAATATACAACACGTTCTGGTACTACTGTTCCGTATAATTTAAAGCCACCATCTAAGTTCTTTACCTTATATCCTTTTTCCATTAACATGCGCGCTGCAACATACCCTCTCATACCAAGTTGGCAAGTGATATATATTTCTTTGTCCATTGGCACTTCATCCAATCGATCACGTAATTCATCTAACGGAATATTAATAGAACCTTTCATCATTCCTTGTTTGAGTTCATTCGGCTCTCGAACATCAATAAGATACCCACCATTTTCAACAATACGATCTATTTCATGCCATTGTACTGTGTCCACGAAACCATCTACTATATTACTTGCTGCATACCCCACCATGTTTACTGGGTCTTTTGCAGAAGAATAGGGCGGGGCATATGATAATTCTAAATCCGGCAAATCGATTACAGTTAAGTTTGCCTTCATTGCCGTTGCGATAACATCAATACGTTTATCTACACCGTCACGCCCTAACGCCTGCGCCCCATACATTTTTCCGCTTTCTTTATTAAAAATTAATTTTATTAGCACTGGCGTAGCATTCGGATAATATCCTGCATGCGAATTCGCCTGTACATGTACTACCTCATAGGGTATATTTAATCGTTTTAATATTTTCTCATTTACTCCAGTCGAAGCAACTGTTAAATCAAAAACTTTAGCTACAGAAGTTCCCATCGTACCTTTATATAAAGAATCTGTATGGCCATGAATAATATCTGCTAACATGCGACCTTGACGATTAGCTGGCCACGCTAAAGGAATCATTGTCTCTGTTTCTGTAACAAAATCTTTCACTTCAATCGCATCACCAATTGCATATATGTGCGGGTCCGACGTTTGAAAACGCTCATCTACCTTTATCGTTCCTTTAACTCCTAGTGCTAACCCTGCATCCTTCGCTAAACTACTCTCTGGTTGCACACCAATTGCTAAAATAATCATATCTGTCTTTATGATTGAACCACTTTTTAAACGTACAACAGTCCCGTGCTCTTCTAACGCATCTACACCGTCTTCTAAAACAAGCTCAACATTGTGATTTCTCATATGTTCATGTACGTATGCTGCCATTTCATAATCGATTGGTGGCATTACTTGATTCGCCATCTCTACAAGAGTAACATCAATTCCTCGTTCTCTTAAGTTTTCAACCATTTCCACTCCAATAAATCCGCCACCAATAACCGTCGCATGACGTGGTTTCTTCTCATCAATATACGCTTTTATACAATCTGTATCAGGTACATTTCGTAACGTAAACATCGCCTTCGCTTCTTCAATACCCGGAATAGGTGGAACAATTGGTTTTGCCCCTGGTGAAAGAATTAAAATATCATATTCCTCGTTGTATGTTTCATTTGTAGTTACATTCTTTATCGTAATTGTTTTCTCTTCTTTATTAATCTTTACTACTTCACTCAATACACGTATATCTAGATTAAAGCGCTTTGACATTCTTTCAACAGTTTGTACTAATAACTTTTGTCTTTCTGTAATAACACCGCCAATATAGTATGGTAAGCCACAATTTGCAAATGAAATATATTCACCGCGCTCCACCATAATAATTTCATCTTCTTCACTTAAACGACGAAGCCTTGCAGCTACTGATGCCCCGCCAGCAACTCCGCCTACTACAACAATTTTTCTAGACATATTTCAAACCTCCATGTTATTTATTATTTGATTTCCTCATGCATTAAACAAAAACCTATACCTGTATGGGTATATGATAGAGTATAAAAAATTTAATTTCAATCAATATGGCTTTCTTTCACAAATTTGAAACAAATAAAGTGAAACTTTAATCATCCCTCACCAATCGGGCTTTTACGGACAGTTAATCCCCCACCTAACTTCTTTGCTTCCGCTGAATTTTGAGGTGGGGGTCTTACTGCCCGGCAAATAGCGAGATAAAAAAGAACTTAGATATCTCCAAGTTCTTTTACGTATAGTTCTATAACTTTCTGTACGATTAAACCAATGTATAAATACGTGTTTTGAAAATTTAAATACACCTGTATTTAAATTTTCAAAATCAATAGCTTCTTCACATAAGGTTAGATCCATTCCACGTAAAATTCTTTAATGCCACAACCTGAGAAAACGAATCCCAATGGACTCTTTTTCTACAATGATATATTTATTTTTTTCGTTGCACCTCTATCATTAATCATAACCATCTGTATCTCGTTATTTGGCAAAAATACGATATATTTTCCCGTTCTCACATTCCTCCAAATAACTTTTCCTTCTTCGTCTGTTTTCCCTATTGAGATCCCAATTTCTTTACTGGGTTCAGGTGATTCGTCTTTCATAAGTATAATTTCAAAATCTTTTATTGGCTGTTTTTCTTTATTTTTTACGTGAAAAGTTACAGAATTAACAACCTTACTAAACTTCTTTTCATTATTTGCTATAGAACTAGACATTATGATTATGACCAGTACACAACATAAAATCCATAAAAGCTTATTATATTTATTCAGACCATTTTTTAAGATTATTAAAAACATCGTCTGTCACCCGGTTTCCAGAATTCCAAGAATTACTTCCTACTGTATGGGTAGCTATTATTGTTACACCCGTGCGAGAATAGTCATGATATACGGGTGCTCCACTTTGACATCCATAAGTGTCCATCCTATATGTTAAAATTCTAGGACTAGTGCCTTCAATTGGTCCATAATCTGTCCACATAGTATATTTTTCATTTCCTACTTTATCACACGGATACCCTGGAACTACTGCGAGTAACCCCTTTGGAGACTCTACATTAGTAGTTCTATATCCTAACCACCCTGTATAATCTCCAGGAGATCCATTTAATTTAATGGCTCCATAATCA
The DNA here is from genome assembly GCF_022663795.1 of Bacillus cereus group sp. BfR-BA-01349. NCBI lineage: Bacteria > Bacillati > Bacillota > Bacilli > Caryophanales > Bacillaceae > Bacillus > Bacillus cereus group sp. BfR-BA-01349. Next base: position 47,614 of record NZ_JAKUGE010000026.1, on the reverse strand, counting down.
AATTCCGAATCTCCATCATCAGTCCATCCACTTACTGAATAAAGCTTTGTCCAACTATAAGGCAAATACGGTGCTTGGTTTCCATTTCTACCAGGAGTCACAATAACATTTTTTGCCCATCCACCAAGCTTTTTATTGTAAACACAGTGCCCAGCTGTAAATACTGTATCTTTACTAATTAGCGCTCCTGTACACCCATAAACCTCTTGTCCATTAAATTGAATTACTATGTGTACTATAGCCCTATAAGGATACAAAGTTGTATCAGTAACTCTAATTCGATCATCTCTTCCTATTATAGAATGTGTAAGGATATTAGATGGATAATTAAAATTACTGTCTCTTAATAAGTATCCCCAATCTTCCCCACCATGTTTACGCCCTTCAAATGAAGGTGAAACAAGATCTTCTCCCCTTCGATCATTACTATACAAAGATTGTTCTTGAAAAAGTACACGTTCTCCCTCATTTGAAACTGATGTCCACGGTACATCTTCTGCATACACCTTCTGATTCACCAAAAATACTATACAAAAAAAGATAAAAAGAACACCAAAACTATAAAGAGCCAACCTACATCTTATAGAAATAAAGCTATACAACATAACTTACCTCCTATACAAATGATAGCGAACAATTGAAGATCCCTTTATAAATTCTAGTTTTTCTTTTTTTAAAAGTCACACAATTAGTCATATTCTTTACTCTGCGTTCAAAAATCTGTCTCATTAAAGTTTCACCATATTACATAAATCCATAACCTTTTTCACAATCAACTCCGCAGTATTCTCTCCCGGTGGCATTAACAAATTTGTAACTGTTCCATACACAATAGGACTTAATTCTACTTCATATCCGCCATATGCATATTCGTCTTTTGTCGGTAAATAACCAAGATATCCGTTCATATATCCACCAAAGAAAGCCAATTCATTTTGAAGGCTCTCTTTCATTTCTAAGGCAGTTTCTGAAAAAGGTTCCATCGGTATACCTGAAAACATACCATCATTAACTTGAAACAGTTGCACTTCTAAATCAATACTTAACCGCCGAATACCTTGCCTATATTTCTCTAAAACGATAGTAAGCCATTCTTCCGTATTTACGCCCCACTGCTTCTCAGCTAATCGAGCCATGCTTCGTATCTCATCAATTTCAGGAATATCATTCAACTTCATTTGCACCGTACTTGAAACTGTCCTTAAATTTAAAATTGGGCTATATGTAACTGCTGGCAACATCGTTAATATATGTCCACTAAGTATGTAAGCCATTTGTTTTAACGCTTCACTTGAACCGCGATACTTTGCATTTACATTACCAGCAGCTCCTTGCACAATAATAACAGGACAGTTTACGATTTTCTCAAGAATCTCTCTCGTCATTCCAGGATAATCTGCTGATAATACATCGCTATCACCTTTTAAAACATTCGGATGCGCAGTACAAAATACTAAAACCCCAGATAACTCCTTCGTTTCAGCATCTCTTATTGCTAACATACCAATTCGTTTATCTACAACACCATCTATATTTGTTCCCATCTTCGCTTTTCCATCAGATGTTCTCTCTCTTCGATTGACCCCAATATCACCTGTCGTAACACTCCAGCCAACTTCACATCGCTTCAAGTTTTTATTAGCAGTAACAGCACCTTGCACCACATTATTTACTAAAATCGTTTTATACGACTGTACGAGCGAATTATCACCGACCGTTTCTGGACCAGAGTGGGTATGTGTATAAACAACTGTTATTCGCTCAAATGGAACATGAAGCCTACTTGCTACTCGCTCACGAATCATATTCGTATCTTCTACTAACATTCCAATATTATCAATACTTATAAACACAGTTTTCATTTCATCTTTTTCAAATACAAAAACTGTCCCATAAATACGCTCTTCAATATTATTTATTCCTGTCTCTCTATGATATCCGACAAAATCAATACCTACAGGCGGCGTAATATCAACCTTGCATACCCCTACTTTTCTCATTTTAATCGCTCCATTTCTCTATATAACTCCCTTTTTTCAAGAATAGCATATTTTTCCTATTTTAAATAAAAAAGAACGGACACAGTATCCTATGTCCGTTCTTCCCCTCACACATACTTCCGATGCACCATCTTCCCATCATAAGAAAACACAACGCCCTTACTCTCCACAATGGACTCCATATGCACCGTTCTTCCCCATAATTGATGAAGATATGGCAGTACTTTTTCTAAGTATTTTAAATCGAGCTCGATTCCTTCGTAACTATGTTTAATGTACAATTCTCCGTTCTTTAAGTAGTCTCCATCTTCTACTACTAAGTACGGGAATCCGCCATTTGTACGCATATTTACAAGCTGATCGCGTACATGTTCCCACTCTTTATCTATTACTTTATATTCTTTTCCTTGGCGCTGGAATAAGTACATATCTTCTCTCATTACGAGGTCTTTATTTAAGTAGTTTCTTAAGAACGATACGTCCCACTCAATTTCACGTACTTCAAAAATTTTGTCTCGACCAGATCCTGGTTTTACACCGCGTCGTTTCATTTCTTCTGTCGGGTTGTTGTAGCGCTCCTCTATATCTTCAAACATTTTAATACCGAGGTAGTATGGGTTAATGCTTGTTTTTGATGGTTGAACTACACCTGCATTAAGCTTTGCAAATTCAATCGCTTCAGAAGATGTTAAGTCCATTTCACGGAGTATGCGTTGATGCCAGAAGGAAGCCCAGCCTTCATTCATAATCTTCGTTTCAAGCTGTGGCCAGAAATATAACATTTCCTCGCGCATCATCGTTAATATGTCGCGCTGCCACTCTTCTAGCTCACGGCTATATTCTTCAATAAAGAGGAGTAAATCTTTTTCTGGCTGCGGTGGGATTTTCTTCTTTTTATGCATATTAGGTCGTTCCCTCTTTTTGTTTCGATCATCTAAATTCCATAAATCATCGTACTGTGATATCTTCTTCTTTTCTACATCCTCTTCTAAATCTCCAATACTCCAAGCAAGTTTCGGACGCATAAGCGATGGATCAATATGTTCTTGAATGGCAAGTACTGCATCCAAGAACGTTTCTACCTCTTCTCTTCCATACTTATGTTCATACGCCTTCACACGATCTGCTGTCGCTGCCATACTCTCCACCATATCGCGTTTCGTATTAGAGAAACGAATATTATTTTTGAAGAAATCACAGTGCGCTAAAACGTGCGCTACAATTAATTTATTTTGAATTAAAGAATTCGTATCTAATAAAAAGGCGTAACATGGATCAGAGTTAATAACGAGTTCGTATATTTTACTAAGACCTAAATCGTATTGTAATTTCATTCTGAAAAACTGTTTTCCAAAACTCCAATGTGAAAACCTCGTCGGCATCCCATATGCACCGAATGTATAAATAATTTCCGCTGGACATACTTCATAACGCATCGGATAAAAATCAAGCCCAAATCCAGTCGCAATTTCCGTAATTTCCGCAATCGCATATTGCAGTGCTTTATCGTCACTTGCTCTCATTATTTTCCCTCCTTACACTTTCCCTTAAGAAAGTGTATGATGAAGAACAAGCTTTCATGAGGATTGATTGCATAATAAAAAGACACCCCCGCAAAAACGAGAATGTCTCATCTATTAACCTTCAATAATCTCCATCTTCTCCGTAATCGGAGTACGAACTTTTCCTTCTGGCGCTTTATCGAAATAGCCCAGGTGAAGAATTCCAACGATACGTTGACCTCTTGTTAAACCGATTCCTTCTATAAATAATGGATTGTAGTTTAATCCGCCTGATTTCCAAACGCAACCTAATCCGCGTTCCCAAGCAAGAAGTTGGAAGTTTTGCATAAATGCACATGTTGCAGCGTAATCTTCATCACGTTGAATTTGACGCGGATCTTCATTTATATATACAACGATTTGTGCAGGCGTGTTTAAGAAACGATCTGATAAAATTTTACCGCGTTTCGCTCTTTCTTCTTCTGTGAAAGAGTTTAATACTGCATCTACTAATTTCTTGCGGCCTTCTCCGATGTATAGTTTACAATTCCATGGTTCACGGTGCTTATGATTTGGTGCCCATGTTGCATCGTTTAATAGTTCAATTAATAGATCTTTTTCTACTGCTTTGTCTGTAAATGTACGAACAGAGCGCCTTTCTTTAATCACATTAGCGATGGAAGTATATGTAGTCATATTTATCTCTCCCTTATTTTTATCTATATGTATAATTTTATCTTCATTATTGATATTGATTTTCAATTTCGATTATACCTTAGTTTTTTACTATTAATCAATGTTTTATGTTGGAAAACTCCTAAAAACGTCATTCCATGCTGTGAATAAAAAAACTTAACTTGTTCACAAGTATTTAACATTTTATGGAAATGATATGTGTACAGTTTTCCACACTATCCATCTAGGAGGAGTTTACATGTACAAAAAAATCGCGGTAAGTATGACTATGACAGCATTATTATGCGGAGCAATTATCTTCCCGGCTTCCGCTGCCACACCGAAAGAAGTAACAATGCATCACCATAAACCAATTTCAGAAGAAGAAATGCAGTCGCTAGAAAAGCTCGGCTATAACAAACATGAAATTTGGAAAGCTGCTCACATTGCAAGAATCAGTAAACAAGAAATAAAAGATGTTTTATCTTACTATAAGCAAAATAAATCTTGGGAGAAAACAGCCGAGCATTTCGGTGTAGATCCAAGTAAGCTGAAAAAGCATCATATGAGTAAAGAAACAAAGCAAGCACTGCTACAACAGTTAGCAACTATGCAAAAATCCACACCGGATCAGCTAAAGCAAAAAATGAAAGAATATAACATCAAATTGCGTCATCTTACTGTGTTAACAATCATCTCTCAAAAAAGCAATACCCCTCTTGATGATGTATTAAAAATGAAAAAAGATGGAATGGACATTAAACAAATTGCCGAAAAATTAAATGTAAAAAGAGAAGATATACGAGCGGAAATGATGAAATTAGTGAAGTCTATTAAAGAACAAAAAACAAATTAAAATGCTAAAAAGGAAGAGCCATTCACCACTCTTCCTTTTCTTTATGAACTTTCAATTTTTAAGTATAAATTCCCGTCTTTCCCAAAAACTAACACAAGTAAATGATGTAAGTTAGGGGTGAGAAAATGTTCGGTTTATCATCTAAGAAATCAAAAAAGACTAATACAAAAACACTTTGTTCTATCCCAGAATTTATACAAACCATGAAAGAATCAAGCGATTTTGTCTCTTATAACATACTTAAAGATGAAACGTTGTGCTTATTTTATTATAAATCTGTCGTGGAAGCACTTATTATTAAACAATTCATTTTAACTCCTATAAAAAAGGAATCGGAACAAATCCAAAACATCTCTGATTTATGTAATATCGTCTCTATTGAAGACATTATTACCTCCCCTTCTATTGATGATATTCGTGAAAAATTATTAGGTGGATATATTTTAATACGCTTAAAAAACAATTCGAATCCTGATCAATATGCTTTAATTCGTGCCGAAAGTACTGTTTTAGGAAAACGATTATATAACGATACAGAAAATGAGTATAGCGTAATCGGGCCTAAAATCGGTTTCGTTGAAAACCTTGATACAAATATCCACTTATTACGCCGAAATATCGTAACGGAGCAACTCATTTTTAAAGAAGTTACCGTCGGATCTATATCAAAAACGAAAGTAGCAGTTGCTTATATAGAAGGAATTACAAATGAACAATTTGTCAACACCGCACTTCAACGGCTAGAAGACATTGACTTTGATGTCCCATTTGATTCAACTATGATTGAGCAATTTATTAGTGATAATAGCAATTCACCTTTTCCTGTTCTATTACCTACAGAACGATTAGATCGAGCTGTATTTGCATTAATTAACGGGGAAGTTTTAATTTTAACAGATGGCTCTCCATATGCTTTATCAGGACCAACAACGTTACTGGATTTTTTCATTTCACCAGAAGATTATTATTTACCGTGGATGATTGGATCGTTCTTTCGTATTATTCGTTTTTTCGGAGCTATATTTTCTCTTTTTTCCTCCGCTATTTATACAGCGGCTTTAACATATCATTATCAAATGATTCCTGCCGATTTACTAGGTCCTATTATTTTCTCGAGAGCTAACGTACCTTTCCCTCCTATTCTAGAAGCACTCTTTTTAGAAATTACAATTGAATTGCTTCGTGAAGCTGGAGCGCGTTTACCGACAAAAGTCGGACAAACGATTGGGATTGTTGGGGGGATTGTAATTGGACAAGCATCTGTTGAAGCAGCTTTAACAAGTACAATTTTATTAATTGCAGTTGCTTTATCCGCCCTTGCATCTTTCACAACACCGACTGTAAAGATGTCTTCTACTATCCGGTTGTTACGCTTTCCGCTTATTCTTTTAGCTGGTGCATTCGGAGGATTAGGCCTCGCTGTCGGATTTGTATTTATTTTAGCTCATTTAATTAAATTAAAATCACTTGGATCACCTTATTTATTACCTTTATATCCATTTCGTGGTTTAGGTACAGCAGAAGGTTTTCTTCGATTACCATTTAGCCAAACGGCTCAAAGACCTTCTTTTCTTAGACCAAAATCAAAATGGCGCTACAATCCAAACAAATCGAAGCAAAAACGTGATGGTGAGAATGAATGAAGAAAATTTTATTGCACCTTATCATTATCTTCTTCGTTTTACAAACTGGCTGTACACAAACGTATATAGTGGATGCACAGCGTATTATTCATATTGCTGGATTTGACATCACAAAAAACAAAGGATTCCAAGGAACTATTCTGTTCCCAGAGTACACACATGGTGTAAAGTCTAAGCCAGAGACTCAAACAACATCTGCCCGTTCACTTGAAACAATTGCTTCACGATTGAATGCGAAATCTCCTCACAATGTTGTTGTAGGTCAAATGCGTGTCGTCCTATTTGGAAAGGCTCTAGGAGAACGCGGAATGGGAGAGATTATTACTAACTTACAACGTGACCCAAATATCGGGCGTGATGTACAACTAGCAATTGTAGATGGATCGGCTGAAGAGCTTTTAAATTACGGAAAAAAAAATGGGTCTTTATATATTGCTGATTTACTCGAGCAAAATATAAGAAATGAGAACATTCCACAAACTGAATTAAACATTTTTTTATATAATTATTACTCTTCTGTATGTGATGCCTATGTTCCTTATATTAAAATGGACGATAATCATTCCGTCGCTGTCAAAGGACTTGCCTTTTTAAAAGGCGATAAAGTCGTCATGTATACGGATAAAAGACATTCTGTTTTAGCAAAATTACTTATTAATCCTACGAAAAATGGACGTTACGAAGCAGCAATAAAAAAGGATAAGCATAAAGGTATGGTTGTTATACAAAACTTAGCCGGAGAAAATAAGTATGATATAGATCAAACTGGCGACATACCAAAAGTAAAAATCAATTTAAAATTAAATGGATTAATTAAAAACTCTCCTAATTGGATTGATCTAAGAAAAAAAACAAATATCAATTATATAAAAAAACAAATTGAACGAAATGTCGAAAAAGACTGTGAAGATTTAATAAAACAATTTCAAGAAAAGGAAATTGATCCGTTAGGAATACGAGATGAAATTAGAAGCCATACGAGAAAATGGAATATAAAACAAATTCGAAATATGTATAAAAATGTAGCGGTAGATATAAATTTAGATCTTAATATTGTACAATCTGGAATCGGAGAATAGTGAGGTGAAATGAGCAATGAATACAATGAATAAGACAAAAACTGTCTCTCCATATTTTGCATTTATTTTATTGCATTCTCTCCAAATCGGCATAGGAATTCTCGGATATCAACGTGTAATTTTGAAAAATGCAGGTTATGATGCTTGGATTTCTCTTATTATTGCGGGGATTGCAACTCATATTGTACTATTTTGTATGTTAAAAATGCTTGAAAAAGACGGAGATTTAATTAGCATTCATACAACAACTTTTGGAAAATGGGTTGGCTCTATATTTTCTGTAATTTTCACTCTTTATTGCTTATTATTTTGCCTTACTGTTCTTCGGACATATATGGAAGTAATACAAGTTTGGATTTTCCCTACCATTAAGTTATGGAAACTTACGCTTATGTTTTTATTAGTCACTTACTACATTATAAAAGGCGGCTTTCGCTCTGTGACAGGGATATGCTTTTGGGGTATTGTGCTGCCTATTTTCGTTGTGTTCTTTTTAATCTATCCGATGAAGTATGCACATTTTCGTAATATTTTACCTATTTTTACGCATTCACCTTTTGACATGCTTATATCTGCAAAACACTCCGCATTGGAATTTCTGGGATTTGAAACAATTCTTATCTTTTATCCCTTTATTGAAAAAGGAAAATCTTTAAAGCGATGGGCCCATGCTGGAATTGCTTTTAGCACTTTAATTTATGTGATTTTAGCTATCGTATCTTTTATGTATTATAGCGAGGGACAATTACACCGTACTATTTGGCCTACTTTAACGATGTTAAAAATAATTAAAGTTCCTTTTATTCAGCGCTTTGAATATATTATTATTTTCGTTTGGTTTTTAATTATTTTACCAAACCTTTGCTTAACCATTTGGTCATCATGTCAAACGATGAAGCGTTCCTTTCATATTTCATTTAAATTTACATTACCGTTTTTTATTTTCATCATATTTTCAGCTTCTCTGTTTTTCACAAACCGTGAAAGTATCAATACATTAAATACCGTACTATCTCAAGCGGGTTTATATATTGTATACGCTTATATCCCGATTTTATTTTTGTTTCATTCACTAAGATGGCACTTCAAAAATCGTTCAAAAAAAACTTCTCCCTAGGTATCCCTTAGTCTGATACAATTTGATTAATACATTTGTAAAGGGGACAAGCGAATGAAAAAGTATGTATTTTCTTTACTTGCAGTACTAAGCTTAATTCTTGCTGGATGCGGAAGTACAGGTACAAATGACCAAAAATCTTCTGAATCAAAACAAGAAGAACATGACCACGCATCGCACACTCAGCAAGCTGACATTCAAGAGAAAACAAAAGGAATCGACACACTTCCAACCTTCCTAGATAAGCTTGATCCACAAATGAAAGATATCTACACCGTCGCTGGACAAAATGCAGAGCTATTAGATTGGATTCCATGCTATTGTGGTTGCGGTGAAAGTGTAGGACATAAAAAATAATAAAAACTGCTTTATCCGTGAAATTAAAAAGAATGGTGAAGTTGTTTGGGATTCCCACGCAACGACTTGCGTCAATTGCCTAGAAATCGCAGTTGAATCTGCTTCCATGAAACAAAAAGGAAAATCAACGCTTGAAATTCGCAACTATATCGATAATAAATACAAGGAAGGCTATGGCAAACCAACACCTACGCCAATGCCAAAAGCTTAAAAAACGAGGAAACTCCTCGTTTTTTCTTTTCATTCACTTTTTTTCTTAACAAATTCTTTCAAGTGTATTTCCCCTTACTTATCACACACTATATATAACTCTCGGTAAGGAGGGTATACAGTGCAAACATATAACGACTATGATAAAGCTCTCTATTACACGTATTGCTGTAATTGGGATAAATTACTCGTTCTCATGGTTCAAACGAACGATCAATTATTTTCTAAGCGTATTGAGCATTTTTTACACGCTTATCAATACAGTAAAGAACTACCAGAAGTTGATAAACAATTGCAGCTCCTATTTCAATATATTGACCACGCATCCCAAAAGTCGCATGTAGAAGAAGTAGAACAAATTCAAATGTAAAATATAGCGCTATTCTCTTTAGGAGGGTAGCGCTTTTATTAATATTAATACTAATAAAAGTTCCCTCTTATAAAACTTTTATTGATAAACATATTTTTTCTTTCTTTTCCATACCACTTCATACTATAATTTAGTATGTAACTATTATAAGAGAGGTATAAAATATGGGACGAGAAAAAAAGCAAGAATATGCTTTACTTACCGCATGGGGAGCTTCTTTTATCGCTACACTAGGAAGTCTGTACTTTTCCGAAATCATGAAATTTGAGCCTTGTGTTCTTTGTTGGTATCAACGTATTTTTATGTATCCATTCGTTTTATGGCTCGGTATCGCTGTAGCAAAAAAAGATTATCGCATCGCAAGTTATTCTTTACCAATTGCAAGTATTGGTGCTTGTATTTCTTTATATCACTATGCAATTCAAAAAGTCCCAGCGTTTTCAGCTGCTGGAGCAGCTTGCGGTCGTGTACCCTGCACCGGAGAATTTATAAACTGGTTTGGTTTTATTACAATCCCGTTTTTAGCACTTATCGGCTTTATTACAATCGCTGTTTGTAGCTTTATTGTCATCAAAAACAAATAAGGAGATGAAAGAATGAAAAAAATGCTTATATTTGGTGGTATTATTATCGCCTTGTTCGTAGCAATTTTCGCGGTCACACAAATGGAAGAAAAAAATGCTACTAGCCAAAAGATTGATAATCCTACTGAAAGTAAGACAAACGGTCCTGACTACTACACAAATAAAATTTCTCTTTCAGATCTTCAAAAGAACTTAAAAGAGAAAAAAGAAGAAACAGTATACTTTTATCAAACATCCTGCGTTCATTGCCAAAAATTATCTCCTGTCCTAGTGCCAATGGCTAAAGACTTAAACGTTGATATGAAAGTTATGGATATTGAAAAATTAGATGCTCCTTGGGATGAATATAAAATTCAAGGAACACCAACAATCATTCATTTTAAAGATGGCAAAGAAGTGAGCCGTATTAGCGGTGAACAGCCGAAAGATAAATTAAAAGAATGGCTTGAGCAAACGAAAAAGTAACGAGAAAAGGAAACTCCTTCTACACATGAAATGGGTGTAAAATCCCACACTAATGTATAAGGAGGGGGTTTTATGCCAGAAGTAAGATGTTCTGTTTCCAACTGTTCTTTTTGGGGACAAGGTAACTTTTGTCAAGCAAGTGCGATCATCGTTCAGCCTGATGCAGATGAAACTGGTCAAACTGAAAATGATTCATATACAGCTGCTGTTTTAACAAACGAGACACTAGAAAGTTCTGTAGCAACGAGTGTAGAGACTTGTTGTCATACATTTAAGCCTAAATATTAACAATTATTCCACCTCATATACGTGAGGTGGTTTTTTCTTTCCCTCTTCTTGTTTACGTCATCTCTAATTCTCCCTATAATAAAGTTAACATTTTTATGAATACGAAGGTGAAATACTATGGCTAAAACAATTGCAGATATCGCCAAATTGGCTGGAGTTGCAAAAAGCACAGTCTCTCGTTACTTAAACGGCGGATATGTAAGTGATAAAACAAAACTTAAAATCGAAGGTATTATTCAGGAAACAAATTTCTCTCCCAATACATTCGCTCAAAGTTTAAAAGCAAAAACAACAAATTTAATTGGTGTCATCATCCCCCGATTAGACTCCTTCGCTACAATGAAAACACTTATCGGGATCGATAAAACATTACAGGAAAATAACTATCAAATGCTTGTAGCAAATGCAAATCAAACAACCGAAACTGAAATACAAGCAATTGAAAACTTTATAAAACAAAAGGTAGCTGGCATTATTTTATTAACAAAAACATTAACGAATGAACATCAAAAAATTATGGCTAATTCAAACATCCCTATTTTATTCGTCGGGCAAGAATATAAAAATCAATATTGCCTCGTTCACGATGATTATGATGCAGCGTATGAGTTAGGGGCATACGTTTTATCACAAGGCCATCGACATATTGCCTATTTAGGGATAGGAAAAGATGATATTTCTGTTGGAATAAATCGAAAAAATGGTTTTCAAAAAGCAATTGAAAATTTAGAACCAACTTGCAACGTTTCATATTACGAAACAACTTTCCGCATAGAAGATGCCATGAAACAAGTACAACATATTTTAGATAATAATCGCCCAACTCTTATCGTATGTGCTACAGATAACATCGCTCTTGGCGCAATGAAAGTCATTCACTCCCACTCCCTTTCTGTACCAGGTGATATTTCTGTAACAGGATTCGGTGGATATGATATTTCAGAAATGGTACACCCTAGTTTAACGACAATTGCGTTTGACTATGAGTATGCTGGAAAGCTTGCTGCCACTTCTCTTTCACAGCTTGTTGAAAACAAAACTATACCAAAAATATTACACTCTCGTTATACATTAAAAATCCAAGAAAGCGTTGACAAAATATAAAGGCGCTCTATAATAAAATTAAAACCGGTTCCACATTTTAAAAACAGGATTTTCAACATCATTTCCCTGTTTTTTATTTTAGTTCCTTAAGGAACCGGTTCCATATAAGAAAATTTATAGTAAGGGGGAATTTTTATGGATATGAAACAAATTGCAACTCAAGTAATACAGAACATTGGTGGAAAGGAAAACATTGTCCGTGCCACACATTGCGCGACTCGCCTTCGTCTTATATTAAAGGATGATACGAAAATAAACGCTGCAGAAATCGAAAACATCGATGGAGTAAAAGGTGCTTTCGCAACGACCGAGCAATATCAAATTATTTTTGGAACTGGCATAGTAAACAAAGTATATGATGAATTCTCAAAACTAATTGGAATAGCCGAACTAGATTCTACAACATCAAACGATATACCTAAGAAAAAAATGAATCCTATCGCCCGCCTAGCAAAGACACTATCTAATATTTTTGTTCCAATTATTCCAGCTATCGTCGCAAGCGGTTTACTTATGGGTCTACTCGGAATGTTGAAAGCGTTTAAATTAGTTCCTGGAGATCACTCACTTATCCAATTACTTGATATGTTCTCAAGTGCAGCTTTCATTATTTTACCTATTTTAATTGGAGTTAGTGCCGCTAAAGAATTTGGTGGAAACATTTTCTTAGGTGCAGTTGTTGGTGGTATATTAACTCACCCAAGCTTAACAAATCCTTGGACTCTTTCAAATGCAAAACCAACTGTTTTACATTTCTTTGGTATGGATATTGATATGATTGGCTATCAAGGTACTGTTTTACCTATTTTATTATGCGTATATGTTATGAGTACAATTGAAAAAGAACTTCGAAAACGTGTTCCGAACTCTTTAGATTTATTAGTTACACCATTCTTAACAATTATTATAACTGGCTTTTTATCACTTATTATTATCGGACCAATTGGATATAAAATCGGTGACGGCATTACGTACCTTTTAAATACAATCTATCAATTTGCAGGACCAGTAGCTGGACTTATATTCGGCGGATTGTATTCAACAATCGTTCTTACTGGCTTACACCATAGCTTCCACGCTATTGAAGCAGGCTTACTCGCAAATAAAGATATCGGTGTCAATTTCTTACTCCCTATTTGGTCAATGGCGAACGTTGCACAGGGCGGTGCTACTTTAGCTGTCTATTTCAAAACAAAAAACAAAAAAACGAAAGAAATTGCAATTCCGGCCGCAGCTTCAGCATTTTTAGGAATTACAGAACCAGCTATTTTTGGTGTCAATTTAAAACTTGGTAAACCATTTATTGCAGCAGCTATTGGCGGCGCAATTGGAGGCGCTTACGTTGTTTGGATGCAAGTGGCGGCTAACGCATACGGTTTAACAGGTATTCCGATGCTTACAATTGTTGCACCTCTTGGCATGATGAACATGATTCACTATATAATTGGTTTCGCTATTGCAGTTATCACTGCTTTTGTTGCCACATTCATTTTATATAAAGAAAGTAAATAATAACGGGGTGAAAACCTATGTCAAAATATAAAACAATACTGCAATCTAATAAAGACGAATTACATTCTTTATATGAAATTGCAAACCAAGATTCATGGAAACCAATTTATCATATCCACCCACCATTTGGATTAATGAATGATCCTAACGGTGTATCCTACTACAATGATGAATATCACGTTTTTTATCAGTGGTATCCATTTGGTCCCATTCATGGAATGAAGCATTGGGGGCATGTGAAGTCAAAAGACCTTATTAACTGGGAGCGTATGCCTGTAGCCATCATCCCTACTGAAAGCTATGAATCACACGGTGCATATTCTGGTAGTGCTATCGTAAAAGATGGCCTTCTTCATTTACTTTATACAGGGAATATAAAAAAGCCTGATGATTCCCGTGATGCAAAACAATGTATGGCAACAATGGATTCACAATATACGATGACGAAATATAGTAATAATCCTGTTATTGATATAATTCCTGACGGATATACAAAACATGTACGTGATCCAAAAGTCTGGAAACATAATGATATGTACTATATGTTGCTCGGTGCCCAACGTGAAAATAAAACAGGAACTCTATTACTATACAAATCACAAGACCTATACAATTGGCATTTCCAAGGCGAAATTACAACAAATTTAAAAGAATTCGGATTTATGTGGGAATGCCCCGATTACTTCCAATTATCAGGGAAAGATGTACTTCTCTTTTCACCGCAAGGAATTGAAAAAGACGGCGAAAACTTTCACAATATATACAATGTCGTTTATGCCATAGGCCATTTCGATATTAAAAATTTATATTTCCATGTTGATTCCTATTACGAAGCTGATAAAGGATTCGATTTTTATGCCCCTCAAACTTTAGAAGACTCTACTAGTCGTCGCCTATTGTTTGCTTGGGCAGGATCAAGTGAAATCACATATCCTTCTGATGATTATATGTGGGCTCATTGCCTAACACTTCCACGTGAATTAACATTAGAAGATAACATCTTAAAACAAAAACCAGTTTCAGAATTAACAAAACTACGAACAACAAAAAAAGAAATTTCAGGAAATATAACAGCTGGATTAAATGTATTATCAACGCTTGATGATAAAGGCTCCTATGAATTAATTGTTACACTTAAAACAGAAGATGCAAAGCGTTTTGGGCTTTCTCTCTTCCACATGAGGAGGAATGTTTCCCCCTTACATTTAATCGGGAACAAGGTACTATTTCTATAGACAGGGGCAACTTCTACCATCAATTTGGCGGAGAATATGGATTTGAACGCTGTAAAAAAATCGATATTCAAGATACGATAGAACTACAAATATTTGTAGATAAAAGCATCGTGGAAATTTTCTTATACGATGGTTCAACAGTCTTTACGTCCCGAGTTTTTCCTCGAAAAGACATGAAACATCATATCGCAATCTTTTCAGATGCAAAACTAAACTTTATCATCACACAATATAAGCTGAAAAGAGGGATTGTATGAGAAATGTCTTTTGTATAGGTGAACTATTAATTGATTTTGTGTGCCGAAATACTAACGTTTCTTTAGTAAACGGTTCAGATTTCGAAAAAAAAGCTGGTGGAGCACCCGCTAACGTTGCTGCTGCGATTACAAAATTAGGTGGACACGCTACATTTATGGGGCAAGTAGGAAATGACCCATTTGGTGAGTTTCTTGAACAAACTTTACAGCGTGCGCAAGTCGATACATCCATGCTCATAAAAGATAAACAAACAACACTTGCATTCGTATCCATCGATCAAGATGGCGAACGTGATTTTACTTTTATGCGTGGTGCAGATGGTGAATATCAATTCAATAGCATTGATTTATCAAAAATACAAACGAATGATTTAATACATTTCGGTTCAGCGACAGCTTTACTATCAAGCCCATTAAAAGAAACGTATTTTCAGTTGTTACAATATGCGAAAGATAACGGCCATTTTATTTCTTTTGATCCAAATTATCGAAGTGCACTCATTACAAATACAGAACAATTCTCTCAAGATTGTCTAACCTTTATAAAACATGCACACTTCGTAAAAGTAAGTCAAGAGGAAGCTACTATGCTCTCTAAAGAGAGTGATTTACAACAAGCTGCACTCAAATTATTAAATTATGGCGCAAAAGTAGTAGCTATTACACTTGGAAAAGACGGTACACTTCTTGCGACAAATGAAGGTCAAACCATTGTCTCTTCTATTTCCATTCAACAAGTCGATACAACTGGTGCTGGTGATGCTTTCGTTGGAGCAATGTTATATCAGATTGCCCAAAGTGAACATACACTTTCGTATCATTTCAAAGACTTAACAGCGTTTATCTCCTTTGCAAATAAAGTAGGCGCTATCACATGTACAAATTACGGTGCAATTGCCTCTCTTCCATCATTAACAGATATAAAAGCATACGATTAATCGTATGCTTTTTTACATTCCCCTCCAAAAATCATGCATAATAAAAAAGTACAAAATAACGAGAACGGCCGTCCCGCATAAGGTAATGCGCCGATATATACTCTTCTCTCCTTCCCTCGCTTTCACAAACGCCCAAATAAATCCGAAGAACAATATTAAATCAACATATGGAACATAAAAAGAAAAGACGAAAAACGCATATAAATACACGATAAATAAACAGGTCGTTACTAAAAAAACTTTAAACGCAAATTCACTTTTCATAATATAACCGCCCCCTATCTGTACTGTATTATATTCAGCAAAATACAATAGTTGCAGTTAAACTCCAAGTATAAATAAGCTACCGTCTATAATACGGTAGCCATTACGGAACATTGTATTTCCGTTTATATATATTACTTAAAATCGAAGAAGGAATTTGCTCGTAACGAATTTTCTCTCCTGTTTCATCTATAATATACGAATTGTTTCCTATATAATATATTCCATCTTTTCGTTTTGAGTACACTGGATATCTTTCATTTGGCAATACCGTTTTCACTTTCGTTAACTGTCCATTTGGTTCTTGCCAATATATATCCGCGCGGTCTACTAGCGTTAGTACTCCAATTTGTTCTTCTTCTATTTTTCGACCATTCCAGCTCACAACGCGATAACCAAGCTTATTCGCTTCATATTCGGGGCTCGTATGAAAACGAGAAATGATTACTTTTGTTTGTAATTGTACTCTGTCATATAACCATTGTATATCCCTGTCATGCATGCGAATACAACCATTTGATTCCCTACTTCCAATCGTCCATTCCCGGTTCGTCCCGTGAATCGCATATTCATTCTTATCTAGTCCAAGCCACCTCGTACCGAGAGGGTTATTCGGTGCACCCCCAGGTATTTTTTTTCGATGGTATTCTTTATTTTTAAATTTAGTTATAATACAAAAGTTACCTTCAGGCGTAGGTGTACGATCTCTTCCAGTCGTTACTGGAAATGTTTTTGTATAATTTCCATTCTCAAAAAAAGACAACTGATTTGTCGTAAGATTCACTAATATTAAATGATCTGTATTAGCAAAAGCACTAACCGGTAGGATGAAAAATAATAGTATGACGAAACATAACTTTTTCAGCTATATCCCCCCTAGCGCTCACTATAATAAGTGGAATTAACATTACTTTGCTCTTATAAATGAAAACTATCCATTTACAATAACGCCCCCATTTACATGTATCATTTGTCCAGTAACATAAGAAGAATCACCAGACGCTAAATATACGTATGCCGGCGCTAACTCATATGGTTGACCAGGCCTTTGCATTGGGACATTGCTCCCAAACTGAGAGACTTTCTTCTCATCAAAGCTCGATGGAATAAGCGGTGTCCAAATCGGTCCTGGTGCAACACCATTTACCCGAATCCCTTTTTGCACTAACGATTGAGAAAGTGATCTTGTAAAAGCTACGATTGCTCCTTTCGTTGCGGAATAATCAATTAACGTTTCATTTCCTTCATATGCAACGATAGATGCCGTATTTATAATGACATCCCCTTTCTTCAAATGAGAAAGGGCTGCTTTCGTAACGTGAAAATAAGAAAAAATATTAATACGAAATGTTTTTTCTAGCTGTTCTGCTGTAATATACTCTAGCCCTTGCTGCGGATATTGCTGTGCAACGTTATTCACTAAAATATTTAAACTACCTAACTGCCGGGCGGTCTCTTCCACAATATCTTTACAATGCTGTTCATTACTCAAATCCCCCGGCAACAATACACACTTTACACCTTCTTTTTCAACACGTTGTTTCGTCTCTTTTGCATCTTCTTCCTCATCTAAATAAGCAATCGCAACATTTGCTCCTTCTTTTGCAAAAGCGATGGAAACTGCTCGTCCGATTCCGCTATCTCCTCCCGTAATTAACACATTCTTCCCTTTTAACTTTTCACTTCCTTGATAATTTGGATCTTCAAACTGCGGAAGGGGGCTCATTAATGATTCAATACCAGGCTGCTTATTTTGATGTTGCGCAGGCATTGTTATAAAGTTTTTTTGCTGTGGCATAGCTGCTTTCAACTCCTTTTCCTTAGCATGTGCACAATAAAAAGCTGAAATTCACACATCGGTTTACGATTAATATTCGAATTTAAGACACAAAATATGAATTGTTATAAACTTTTTATGCAAAACTATTGCAAAATAGATAAAAAACGAATATTATATATAACTGTTGTGAAAATTATTCGTAAACAGAAAGGATGTTTATATGTTTAACCTTTCAAAACATAAAACTTCTATTAAAATTGAAATTATGGCAGGTATTATTACCTTCTTAACAATGGCATATATCATTGTCGTAAACCCTGTTATCCTTGGAGATGCAGGTGTTCCATTTGAACAAGCATTTACAGCAACAATTATTGCTGCTGTTGTCGGAACATTATTTATGGCAATCTTTACAAACTTACCAATCGCAATCGCGCCAGGTATGGGATTAAATGCTTACTTCTCTTACTCTGTTGTAAAAGCGCATGAAGGCATGACTTTCGCAATTGCATTCTCTGCTGTATTCGTAGCAGGTATGATTTTAATTTTGCTATCATTTACATCTTTCCGTACAAAATTAATGGAAGCAATTCCTGAAAACTTAAAACACGCAATTACTGCTGGTATCGGGCTATTTATCGCCTTTATCGGTTTACGTTTAACAGGTATCGTTACAAAAAATGATGCAAACTTAGTTGGACTTGGTGATCTTCACTCTGCTCCAGTTCTACTAGCATTAGCTGGACTTGGAATTACTATTATCCTTATGTCTTTAAATGTAAATGGCGCACTATTTATCGGTATGCTATTAACTGGTATTATCGCTTTCTTCACAGGACAATTAACATTCTCAAACGGTGTTACATCAATGCCTGGATTACCAGAAGGAATTATCGTTTCAAATCCAATTACTGCTGTATCTGACGTAATTAACTACGGATTATACGGCGTTGTATTTTCATTCTTCCTTGTTACATTATTTGATACAACAGGTACATTACTTGGGGTAGCTCAACAAGGTGGATTTATGAAAGACGGAAAACTCCCAAAAGCTGGACGAGCTCTTCTATCTGACTCATTCTCAGCAACTATTGGTTCTATGTTCGGAACGACACCATCAACAGCTTACATTGAATCATCTGCTGGTGTTGCAGCTGGTGGTCGTACTGGTTTAACAACTGTTACAGTAGCTGTTCTATTCGCACTAGCAGCATTCTTCGGACCATTAGTAAGTGCTGTCTCTGGTGTATCAGCTATTACTGCTCCATCATTAATTATCGTTGGTAGTCTTATGATGGGTTCAGTTCGCCACATCGATTGGGACACATTTGATGAAGCATTCCCAGCATTTTTAGTAATCTTAAGCATGCCTCTTACATCAAGTATCGCAACAGGTATCGCACTTGGATTTATTTCATATCCACTTATGAAAGTGGCAAAAGGTAAATTCCGTGCTGTTCACCCACTTGTATATGTATTTGGAATTTTGTTTGCTTATCAATTGATATTCTTACCACATTAAAAAAGTAGAGCATCGAAATCCGATGCTCTACTTTTCTTTTACAACAATCATTCAAACTATAAAGGCCCCTCCAAAATACGAAGAAGGTTATAACCTTTTAATACTTCTCTTCTACCTTTAATTCTTTACTATACTTTTGAATGAAAACTGATGAAATAACCATTACTATGCCCACACTAAAACCAATAAGTTGATCTATTAACATTTCATCATGAATAAACCAGCGAAGTAAAAATACGCTACCAAAAATAAACATCATAATAAACCCAGTATGCCTAAGTCCTTTATAGACATTTTCCATATGTATCACCTCTTCACATAACATTATCCATATTATACCATACAACCATCAAGTAACCGTATCGTCCTCTGACAATATGCAGCTACCTTTTGATCATGTGTAACAACTAACACTGTTTTTCCTTCTTTATTAATCTCTTGTAAAATACTCATAATTTTCTCCCCATTTTCTTGATCAAGAGCACCAGTCGGTTCATCAGCAAGTATAATTTTTGTATCTTGTGCTAAAGCCCTTGCTATTGCTGTTCTTTGCTGTTCTCCTCCTGATAACTCGTAAGGATATTTGTTAATATGCCTCTCAAGCCCTACCATTTTCAGCATTTCTTTTGATATTTGCATACGTTTCTTATGAGAAATTCTTCTATATATAAGCGGAAGCATTACATTTTCAACAACTGTATAATCATCTAATAGCGAAAAGTTCTGAAACACAAATCCAACTTCCGTGTTTCTATACTTATGATAATTTGACTTGAATGTACTCGTATCCATTCCATCTAAAAAATACTTTCCAGTAGAGGGGCTATCAATTAAGCAAATAATGTTAAGCAAGGTTGATTTCCCAAAACCAGATGGTCCCATAATGGCTATCATTTCGCCTTTTTCTATTGTAAGATTAATATCTTGTAAAGCACTAAAATTACTCTTTCCGTATCCCTTAGCCACATTTGCGAGCTGAATCATCTATAACACCTCTTTCATATATGTATTTTTTATTTTTAGTACATTGAAATAAATGATTGCATATATAACGAGGATCATTACAATTGATAAAGCACCTATAACAACCAATGATTCTATAGAGACTTTTAACGTTCCAAAGAAAGATACTATACTATTTTCTAGCCCTTTCTGAATTTCAATTACTCCGCTATTCTCCCATTGAAAATACATTATGCCTATACATATCGCTAAAACGAATAGCAACATATACTCAATAATAAATGGAAGACATATTTGAAAAGTGCTTGCACCTAACGCTGATCTAATAGAAATATTTTTACGCTCCATATAAAGTGCTGCCATTGATGTTAATACAATAGATAGAAATGAAAAAAATAAGACTGTACCGCTTAATAATAAGGGGTATGACATATTATCAATACCTTGTTTTTCGTTTTCTAACAATTTATTCGGATTTGTAACATAATACGAATAACCCTTACCTTCTGTTACCTTTAATACTTTCTTTTGAAGTTCATTTATATTTATCTTATCATTTGTTTCTATAATTAACCCATTGTATAAAAGTTCTACACTATAGAACTCTATTTCTTCTGTTCCAATTGGTAAAATCGCCATGTCATCTAATAATGTAATACGATTATCCGATATTTCACCACTTCGAGGATATGTAAATGGTGAATTTTTTTCTAAAAAACCAATTACTTTTAGCTTCATTTTTCCAGATGGTATAACATCACCAATAGATACCTTTTCTATATAATTAGCCCCTAATATAACAGGTCTAATATCAAATACTGATTTATGAAATTCCGATTCCTCAAAATATCTTCCTTGTGAAATTCGTATACGAAAGTACTTATTAATATCTTTATCAACAATAAGAGTCTTTATCGTTCCATTTTCTTTTTTTAAACTAAGTGAATAGTTACGGAACAGATAATTAGTTTTATTTGTTATTGGTATCATATTAGATAACCCTTGCATGAAATGTTGATAATCATTTTTCGCTTTTTCTTCGCTAAACAAGGTTATATCTTGCGTCGCATAAAGTTCATAGAAATTTTTATGAGTCGATAAATTATTTGCTACCGTCATCATTTTTCGATATCCCGAAAGATTACTAACAAATTCTATTGCTGAAGAAAATGCAATAATTAAAGAAATTACTATAATCAAACTTGGTAACAACCGTTTTTTCACAGACCGTATAGAATCAAATATAAAAAACATGACGACCTCCTACGTTCTTAAATGTTTTCCGGGATATATATTTATAATGTGCTTGATTGGAATTACAGTAACAAAAATTGTAAGAAAAATTATAAAAATAACATTGCATATCAATACATATAGTGTTAACGGTTTTACTAAGTATGTCTGAAAATAAGTATGAATTGTTCCCGAAAATATTTCTAACATAATAAAAACTAAGAACATCGCTGCTAGAGAAATAAACAAAATTTGAATATATAGTTCGCAGTAGATAGATATATTAGAAGCACCTACTGCTTTTTTTAATGAAATCTCTCTTTCTTTTTTATAAATCCAAAATAAAACCGCAGAAATGCCAGAAACAATTGCAACAAGAATAAATTTATAATAATACTTATTTGCTGGATCTATATGTGTCACATGTAGTTCTTGAAGATCTCGTTCATTCAGCATTTGAACATCTCCCGAAAGCACTTCTTTACTCCTACCCATAAACTTTTTTATTTCGTTATGAATAGATGATGTAGGATTAACAACTGTTAATTGTAATTGTTTACTCTCGATAATACCTTTTTTAGATATAGTAGGTAAGTTTTGAAGTGGAACGTATATGCCTGCTACACCGACGTCACTGTCTTTTCTTGATATAGTTCCTATTTTTTTATATGTATCATCAAATTCATATAACTCCTCTACATTCGTTTGATCGCCAACAACCATATCGTTTACATTTTCACGATGAAAATATTGTCCTTCAGAAATATATGGCTTCCAATAATAATCATCTTTTAAATTCACAGCTATGATCTTTGTTGCCCCTGAACTATTTAATGCTTTTAAATGCTCTACATAAATATCACTTTTAACAAAAGTATCTTGTATGAAAGGAATTATCTCTTCCAATTCAGTTGCATTCGCTATCGGAACAGTTAAAACTTGGTTCTTCTCTGGAAAACCGATTTGAAAAGCCGATATAAAGTTTCGTTTAGACTCTGTTAAAAGTGCGGCTATTGATATAGAAAGAAAAGAAATAAAAAATGACATAAGGAGAATTAAGAAAAACAGTTTATTGCTTTTTATATTTTTAAAAGCTAGGTACATGTCTGTGCTCCTTTTAAATAAGAAGGAGATGATGAACATCCCCTTCTCCTTATCTAAATATTTATAAAGACAACTGTTTAATGCTTTTTACCACTGTAATCGTAAGTTACCATTACTATCAAAAGTACCTTTGTGTGTATCTTCTTGATAGTCATTATTCTCATTTGCATAATGCTCCGAGTATAGTCCTTTTGCACCAAAGGCGTTATATGCACCATTACTCACAGTTGCGTTTAATGCTCTTCCAGATTCATGGGATCCTAATTTGTCTGAAGCGCTTTCAATATATGAATTATTTCCATTTGATTTAATAAAAGAAATTGCTACTGAACAACGAGATGCATTTTGATTCGTAGTAGTTTGAGCTCTGTAAGATAGTAGGTTACCGCTTTTGTGACCGCTTAGAGTTGGATAGAATGCACTTGTTGAGATTGATGTTGCTAATAATACTAAAGTCGTAATTGAAAAAACTTTTCCTTTCATTAACAATCACCTCATAAATTTAATAGTTTAGTAGCGCTACATCATCATAATATCCTTCAAATAAATTCTCCTCAACAAGAAACCCCGATGTTTTACAAACTCTTTAAACACTTAAACATTCATACATTTTTAAAAAGTAACGGAATAAGCAAGCAATACAAAAAAAGGCTGCAGAGAACTCCATCTCCGCAGCCTAGTACTTATTTTTGCAAAAACGCCTGCAAATCTGCAAACTGTCTCTTTGCATCTTCATAGCCTTGCTCATATAAATTTTGTAGTTTTGCTGTATCTTTTTCCATACGATCTACTTGAAGCGGCACTTCTGGGCGAATAACAAATAAATTACCCGCTTGTTCTTCTTTTTCGATGTAGTGAAGTGTTTCATTATACACTTCATAACGATTTAGCATCGTGTTAACAAGATTCGGATATTTTTTATAAGCTTTCGCAGCAACCCATCCAAACTTTGATTTTTTCTTCGCGTAGCCATGATTTCTCGTTAAAATTACGACTGATTTTTTAAATCCATCTTCCTGTGCTTTACGAACTGGAATCGGATCTGAAATCCCACCATCTAATAATTGCTTACCACGGTAATTTACTACTGGTGCAATGAAAGGCAATGAACTAGACGCTTGTAATAAATTTAGCGCATCATCATTCGTTCCTTCTTTTTCAAAATAAACAGATTGCCCAGTTTCACAATCCGTCGTTCCTACAAGGAAACGTTCTGGGCTATTAAAGTATGTTTCAAAATCAAACGGCACATGCTTTTCTGGAATTTCATGAAAAATGAAATCCATATCAAATAACTGCCGTTTTCTCCATAAGTTTTTATACGATAAATATTTCGGATGTGATGCATAATCAATATTGACCGTTTTATTTCTATTTCTTTGTCTGGAAAGATACGACGCTGCATGACAAGCACCAGCTGATACACCAATTACATATGGAAAATATAAATCTTGTTCCATAAAGTATTCTAATATCCCGCCCGTGTACACACCACGCATACCGCCGCCTTCTAATACTAACCCCGTATTTTCAAGCATGTTACTCTCTCCTCTATATATATTGACTCTTTAATTATTCACCATGTTAAGTATCTTTTTCTATTATATATGAGTTCTTTCAGAAATTATATTTAAAAGACTTGAGAAAAAGGAGTTTTTTCTTCCAATTATATTTCCAAATGACCGGAGACATCCTTTATAAACCTTTGAATAAAATCTTGCTCTTCTTTCGTATATCCATCTAAAAGTAACAACCACTTTTCTTCAGCTTGCTTATGCAATTTTTCATGAGCTTTATATATTTTATTCCCACTTTCCGTTAAGCGGAAGAAGATTTCTTTTTGATTATCTAACATTTGCATCTTCTCAACGAATTGCTTTTGAAACAACTTTGTACAAATTTTAGAGATTGCTCCCTTCGTCATGCCCATTTCTGTCGTAATTGCCGTTACATTTATCAAACCATTTTTTCCGATACATTCGATTACATGTAACTCAGATAAAGACATACTACTTACACCTGTCTCACGAAGAAACTTCTCATTTTGTCGTTTTAAATGTTCTTCTTTTTTATGCAAAAGTGTACGAATGTCCGACAGTATTTCCATTTGCTTCGTTGCATGCTTCAATCCGTTCGCCTCCTAAGTTTCCGAAGAAACAATTTAACTATATACCATTTTAAAATTATTTTTTCATCTTTACAAGTGAGAAAATAATTTTAAAATAAATTTAGTTTCCCAGGAAACTAAATTGCAAGGGGGTTAACAAGATGAAAAAATCTAAACTAAATTTCATTTTATATGTTATCTGTATTAGTGCCTTATTCGGTTCCTTCGCTCAAAATATTTACACACCTATCTTACCGATGATTCAAAATTCTTTTCATACTTCTCTTTATCTTGTAAATGTAACAGTTTCACTTTTTACATTCGTTCTTGCGATTATGCAGCTCATATATGGCCCTTTAATTGATACAAAAGGGAGAAAATCTGTCCTTATTCCTAGTTTAATTATTAGTACGATTGCTTCAATCGGATGTGCTTTTTCGGCAAACATTTATTTATTTCTCTTTTTTAGAGCTGTTCAAGCTATAGGAATAGCGGCTATACCTGTAGTTTCAGCAACGATTATCGGCGATTTATTTGAAGGAAAAGAACGCGGAGAAGCGATGAGCCTATACCAAATGTTACTTGCCCTCGCACCTGCAATGGCTCCTCTCATAGGTGGTTATCTTGGCAGTATAAATGGTCACTTATCTGTATTTCTCTTTTTATCTACACTTGGCATTATCTTATTAATGATAAACATTTCACTACTTCCAGAAACAAAGCCAAATGTAATTAAGCAGTCTAAAGCACAAAAGAATTACTCTCTTATCTTAAAAAATAAAACTGGATTTTCTATTACTCTTATTGGCTTCATTCAATTTTGTATTTACTTTTGCTTTCTCGTTTTTTTACCGAGTATTTTAACAAATTCATTTCATTTAACTGTAAATAAAATTGGTCTTATGTTTGTACCAATGTCTCTTTCTATCATGCTAGGAAGTTTTTGCTACAAGTTTTTGCAAAAACGCCTCACAACAAAGCAAGCTTTATTTATTACGAGTTTCTTCAATATTATATGTGTCGTTTTATTCTCTTTCACATATAGCATCAATATCCCCTTCATCATTATCGTTACATCTTTGTACGGTTTTAGTATGGGACTTTCTATGCCAACTCACACTACTTTATTAACAGAAGAATTCGTACAAGAACGTGCAACAGCTATCGGTATGTACAACTTCATCCGCTATCTTGGTATGGGTACAGGGCCACTTATAGGTGGATTTCTTTTATTTAACCAAAATTACTTTTGGATTTTCTTCCTAGGCGCAATTATGTTTTTACTTGTAATCTTATATGCAATGAAAATGCTAAGTTTTCATTCTGTACAAAAAGTAAAATAGAGCCCCCAAAAAGGTCGGCTCTATTTTACCCTCTTTGATCCGCAACAATATGAATATCAATATACTTTGTTTGTCTCATAATTTCATTTACAATAGAGCCTTTTCGTATTTCTTCCCATCTTGTTCTAGCCGATTGTCCAAGTAAAATTTGCGTTACTTGTAATCTTTTTGCGACTTCAATAATAACATCTGCTGGCTTTCTTCCTTTTGCCTCTTCTAATACAAAACTCGCATCAAATTGATTCGTTAACGATTTCCACTCTTCAATTGTTTGTTTTTTACCTGCTGAAAGAGAATCTATATTTTCCCTCTCAACGTTTAATACGTACAATTCAGCATTTAATCGATCAGCCATGCGCCATCCCCGTCTTATTAATTTCTCCGCTGTTGAACTGTATTGTACACAAACGAGAATTTTTTCTTTTACGCCAATTGGTTCTATTACTGTTTGGCTAATTTTCTCGTCCATATCATCAGCAACTTCACGAAGTGATAATTCCCTAAGTGCTCCTAAATTATTAAGTGTAAAGAAGTTTTGTAAGCTTTGCTGAATTTTTTCTTCTTTATATATCTTTCCGTCTATTAGTCTCTTCCTTAATACCTCAGGCGTTGCATCAACGAGCTGAATTTCATTTGCTTTTTGTAAAATAAAATCTGGAATTCGTTCTCTTACTTTTACATTCGTAATTTGAGCTACAATATCATGAACACTTTCTAAATGTTGAATATTAAAAGCTGATAATACCGATATACCAGCCTCTAACAATTCCTGCACATCCATATAACGTTTCTTATATTTAGAACCAGGAACATTACTATGAGCAAGTTCATCCACTACGACTACTTGCGGCGCGCGTTTTTTTATTCCTTCCACATCAAGCTCATAAAATACCTTTCCTTTATACTGTATTTCTTTTAAAGGAACTTTTTCTAAATCAGCAATTGCTTCTTCCGTCTCTTTTCTTCCATGCGTTTCAATTAAACCAATTACAATATCAATTCCATCTTTTTTCATTTCTCTTGCATCAAAGAGCATTTTATAACTTTTTCCTACGCCTGGAGCTGCTCCGACATATAGCTTTAACTTTCCGTGATTTTGCTGACGAATATATTCTAAATATTCCTCTGGCGTTCGCCTTTGAAACTTCGGTTCATAATCATCTGCATACAAAATAAACACTACCTTTCATTCGAAACAACGCTACCTCAATCCATTAGATTGAGGTAGCACTGTTACTATTTCATTAATTTCTGTAATGCCAAATTTAGCTTTAAGACGTTCACTCGATCTTCTCCAAATAAACCAAGCGCAGCACCTTCTGTTTGATCTTTAATCAATTTATTAAGTTTTTCTTTCGGAATATTCGTTAATTTTGAGATGCGATTCACCTGCACCGAGGCCGCCTTTGGACTAATATCAGGATCAAGCCCTGAACCTGAATTTGTCACTAAATCTATCGGTACTTCTGTAACTGAAACAGCTGGATTTTTTTCCTTCCAGTCCGCAATACTTTTCTCTACTCGCTTTGCTAAATCTGGATTAGATGGTGCATAGTTATTTGAACCAGATGCTTCAGCCTTATATTCAATACTAGAAACACGCCCTTGAAAATAACGTGGATCCGTGAAGTTTTGACCAATTAATTTAGAACCAATCACTTCATTTTTATCATTATATATTAGACTTCCATCCGCATTATCCTTCATCACTGCTTGTGCAATACCAGTAACAATAAGTGGGTATACAAGTCCACACAATACTAGAAATGTAAAAGTAATACGGATAATTGGTGATAGTATACTTTGTTTCTTCTCCATCTTTTTCCCCTCTTCCTTATATAAACAAGCCGACAATCATATCAATTACCTTAATTCCAATGAACGGAACGATAACTCCACCAAGCCCATAAATAAGTAAGTTTCGGCTAAGCAATGCATTAGAACTCATCGGTTTATATGCAATACCTTTCATCGCTAACGGAATGAGTAATGGAATAATAACAGCGTTAAATATTAATGCTGATAAAATCGCTGACAGTGGTGATGTTAATTTCATAATGTTCAATGCTTCCATTTGCGGAATCGCAAGTGTAAACATTGCTGGAATGATTGCAAAATATTTCGCTATATCATTCGCAATACTAAACGTCGTTAAAGCACCTCGCGTCATTAACAATTGCTTACCGATTCCTACAACCTCAATAATTTTCGTTGGATTCGAGTCTAGATCAATCATGTTGGCCGCTTCTTTCGCTGCTGTCGTACCACTGTTCATCGCTAATCCAACGTCCGCCTGTGCCAATGCTGGAGCATCATTTGTACCATCACCTGTCATTGCTACAAGTTTCCCTTTATCTTGCTCTGCTTTAATAACAGCAATTTTATCTTCCGGTTTACACTCGGCAACGAATTCATCTACTCCAGCTTCTTTTGCAATCGTTGCTGCCGTTAACGGATTATCACCTGTACACATAACCGTTTTAATCCCCATTTGGCGTAACTGTTCAAAACGCTCACGCATACCCGGTTTTACTGTATCCTTTAAATAAATTAAACCATAAATACGATTATCTACTGCAACTACAAGTGGTGTTCCACCCTCTTTTGAAATTAAGTCTGCTTTTTGATTTACATCTTTCGGAATTATTCCGCCTTGTGACTCAACCCATTCAATAACGGCACCTACAGCACCTTTTCTCACTTTTGTTCCGTCTTGTAAATCAACACCACTCATTCTCGTTTCTGCTTTAAACGGAACAAACTCACCTTGTTCTGCAAGTTCCCTATTGTATGATATAGATTTTCCCTGCACATACTCGATAACAGATCGACCTTCTGGTGTTTCATCTAAAACAGAACTAATAGCGGCCCACTTTCCAACTTGCTCAATCGTTTCATTTCCTACAGGCAATAATGTATGAGCCATCCGGTTCCCAAAAGTAATTGTACCTGTTTTATCTAAAATAATTGTATTAATATCGCCAGCAGCTTCTACTGCTTTCCCCGACATCGCTAACACGTTAAACTTTGTCACACGGTCCATCCCAGCAATACCAATTGCCGATAATAGCCCACCAATTGTCGTTGGAATTAAACAAACTAATAATGCAACTAGCACAGCAGTATCAATTTGAAACCCTAAATAATTTGTAAAAATCGGCAACGTCACAACAACGATCAAGAAAATAAGAGTTAAGCTCGTTAATACTGTATTTAAAGCAATCTCATTCGGCGTTTTTTGACGAGCAGCTCCTTCTACTAAAGAAATCATTTTGTCGAT
Organism: Bacillus cereus group sp. BfR-BA-01349; assembly: GCF_022663795.1. Taxonomy (NCBI): domain Bacteria; kingdom Bacillati; phylum Bacillota; class Bacilli; order Caryophanales; family Bacillaceae; genus Bacillus; species Bacillus cereus group sp. BfR-BA-01349. The sequence continues at coordinate 17,826 of NZ_JAKUGE010000026.1, read as the reverse complement.
AAATGATTCACCAGGATTACTCGTAATGACAATTGTAATTTCATCACTTACGACCATCGTTCCACCTGTTACGGAACAAAAATCACCGCCTGCTTCTTTTATAACAGGAGCTGATTCCCCTGTAATTGCAGATTCATCTACAGATGCTAATCCTTTGATTACTTCGCCATCATTCGGAATCATTTCTCCTTGTTTTACGATAACAACGTCACCTTTTCTAAGATCAGTTGCTGAAACTTGGACAATGTCTCCATTTTCTTTTACTACATTTGCAAACACATCTTTCTTCGACTGCTTTAAAGAATCGGCTTGCGCTTTACCACGACCTTCTGCTAATGCTTCTGCAAAATTCGCAAATAAAACTGTAAATAATAGAATGAGAGAAACTGTTATATTAAACCAATCTGGTATACTACTAGAACTACTTGGAAGAAAAGATAAAATGAACGTAATGATAAATCCAATCTCCACAACGAACATAATCGGATTCTTTATCATGACTTTCGGATTCAATTTCGCAACGGATTGCTTCATCGCATGTGTTACGATATCACGATCCATCGTTTTCGCTTGTCTAACTTCATCTTCTACAGCATGTATTTGTGACTCATTTAATTGTTTTTCTTTTACTACTACCGGTCTCATCATTTACCCTCCATTACTTCAATGTAAGAAATTCTGCAATTGGACCGAGTACTAACATCGGGAAGAATGTTAATGCACCGACAATTACAATTGTTCCGATGAAGATGCCACCAAATAAACTATTATCTGTACGGAACGTTCCAACTGTTTCTGGCACTACCGTTTTTTCTTTCAGCGAAGCTGCCACAGCTAACATCGTAATTAAACTGAAGTAGCGTCCTAAAAACATAACTAAACCAGTCGTAATATTCCAAAACGGTGTATTATCTCCTAATCCTTCAAATCCAGATCCGTTATTTGCAGCTGACGATGTATATTCATATACAACTTGCGTTAAACCGTGGAAACCAGAATGAGAAATAGCATCCGTCCCTAAATTTGTTGAAAGAGCTAATGCCGAAAAGCCTAAAATGAGCAATGGATGAAATAAAATCGTGACCGCAATTAATTTCATTTCCTTACCTTCAATCTTTTTACCTAAAAACTCTGGTGTCCGTCCAACCATTAACCCAGATATAAACACTGCAATAATTGCATACATAATAATGTTTACAAAGCCTGCTCCAACGCCGCCATACACTGTATTTAACATCATATTTACAAGTGGAACTAGACCGCCAATTGGTGTTAACGTATCATGCATCGTATTAACAGCCCCAGTTTCAGCAGCTGTCGTTACCGTTGCGTATAGTGAAGAAAATACTGTTCCAAATCATACTTCTTTCCCTTCTGTACTTCCTTGTACATGTTCGATACCCATTCCATTTAATGCCGGGTTCCCGTTTAGTTCAGATGTCGTAATCGTTATAAACCCTAGTAAAAATACCATAAATAGTGACACGAAAAGGATGCGACCTTGTTTTTTATTTCCTACCATTCGTCCGTACGTAAATGGAAGTGCTGTTGGTAATAACATCATAAGCATCATTTGCAAAATATTACTCATTTGTCCTGGATTTTCAAAAGGATGCGTAGAGTTTGCTCCGAAAAATCCACCGCCGTTATTTCCAAGTTCCTTAATAGAAACGAATGATGCAACAGGGCCACGTAATATACTTTGCTTTGCCCCATCAATCGTTTGTGCTGTAACCGCCCCATCTAACGTTTGCGGTACGCCAAGTGCAACAAAAACTAGTGCCGCAATAAATGCGATAGGAAGAAACACTCTCGTTAACGCTCTCGTAAAATCAACGAAAAAGTTACCAAGTTCTTTTCCAGCAAGTCCTCTTATAAAAGCCATAACGAGCGCCAATGTCGTTGCTGGTGCCGCAAACATTAAAAATGTAATCCCGATTAATTGTGATAAATAGGATAAACCATTTTCACCGCTATGATGCTGTAAGTTTGTATCAGCCATAAAACTAATCGCTGTATTAAAAGCGAGCGTAGGCTCCATCCCTTCAATATGCGCTGGATTTAGCGGCAACACACCTTGTAATCTGAAAATGAAATATACAATAACAATCATAAATCCGTTGAGTAAAACTAATGATAATGCGTACTGTTTCCACGTTTGATTGTATTCTTTTACACCCATAATTTTAAAAATAAGTTTTTCAAAAGGCCCGAATACTTTATCTAGCATTTTGCTACCTTGAAAAGCTTTTTCTAAATAAATCCCCATTGGCTTTGCTACTAAAATAAACAAGAGCATTGTAATAATGACTGCAACCCAAATCATAATGAATGATTCCCCCTAATTAAAACTTCTCTGGATTTAATAATGCATACACTAAATACACTGTAATTGCTGCGACAATAACCGATAAGACAATCATCATGATTGCTTTCCTTCTTTCACAACTTTATCTGACCAACTTGCAAGACTTGCCATTGATGCAACTAATAAAATAAAAATCCCGACCATTACAACATCTAACATAGCTATCCCTCGCTTTGTTTTTGTTAAAATTTACCATATAAATATTAAAAAAGAACAACAAAAAGTAAACCTCCTCTCTAAACGCTTACGAGGTTAGCTGTCGGATTCGGGCCTAAAGAGTAGCCCTACTTTCAAAACTGAAAGATTCACCCCAAGTGACGATGCACAAAATTGGTTCCCCCGCTCCATTTCTGGAACTCAGCGATTTTAGGTTTTTTTGGAAATTTTATGAATGATTTATGAGAGTAAATATACTCCTCTATATTTCACTTGTAAAGGGTTAAATTACTGAAAATAATAATATTTACATTCATTTAAACGCTCACATTGAAGATTATTACTATTATTTCATCTATTTTCTTTATTTCTCTTCTCTTTTCTTAAAAATGACCTTTTAAATATGAAATAAAAAGAGCGAATGAGATGAAGTGCATAGCTTGTTGCACTCAGCATTCGCTCTTTTTTATTCAACCTTTATTCTCCTCGTAAAAATGCACGTAAATTTCTCCCGCGAATATAAACTTGTGTCAATTCTGCATGTAGCTGCTCATACTCGGTAATATCCACCTCTAAATACAAAGCATCTTTTGATGGTAATATAATATACGGCCCTGGAAAAAAGGGATCGATCTGAACCAATTCTTGAACTCGCTCTACCGATACTGCCCAACGATTTGCTATATCTCCAAGTAATAATACCTTCATCATTTCTTCCCCCGCCCTATTCAAAAAATAAAAAAGAAATATTATCACAATTTGTAAACACGACAAACTTAGCTCCAATTGTTTCATAGAGCCTCGCTGGATATCGTTTATTCCTTGTAACAACAGTAATAGGTGCTTGAAAAGAAAAGCGAATGTGTTCTGTGAAAAAACTAACGATTGGAAGCTCATCCCCTAGTAAAATCACCTTCTTAATACACTCACAAATACTAGTAAAGTCCTGCTCCTTACTGCAGCTATAAGTCCAATCAAACCCACAATTCCTAACTTCAGCCGCTATCTCTTCATTTGCTGTAAAAATAATTAACTTATGTTGAAATGGTACTAGATCTCTTAAACTATCTACCTTACTTTCTTCTCCAACACAAATAAGTGTTAGTTCCATGTACCTCATCCTCCTTAGTATAAAAGAAATCAAACATAGATTGATATTCCCCTATACTAATCAGATCGATGAAGTGATGTATCCATCATGGCACCGTCCTCTCTCAAGACGCTTACGAAGTTAGCTGTCGGATTCGGACTTTGAGAGTAGCCCTACTTTCAAACTTGAAAGATTCACCCCTAGTGCCTACGCACAAATTGGTTCCTCCGCTCCATATAATTGGACTCAGCGTTTACAAAAAATGTATTCTGGCTGATATATTACTCCTGTATTTTGAAAAAGTAAACAGAAAAAAAGCCAGTTATAAAACTGGCTTTTCACTTACCTATGCACGCGTTCTATTCACTTTATATGCAAAATGATTCGTCGGTCCATGACCACTACCAATATTCAATGGCTCTTCAATTGCTATACTAATAAATCGTTTTGCTTCTTGAACAGCATCTTCAATTGAGTATCCTTTCGCAAGTCCTGCTGTAACCGCTGAAGCAAATGTACACCCACTTCCATGCGTTTGCTTTGAAGGAATTCGCTCGCTTCTAAACTCAATAAATTTTTCTCCATCAAAGATGAAATCAATTACTTCATTCCCTTGATATTCTGCATGTCCGCCCTTCATAAGCACATATTTAGCACCTAATTCATGCAATACTTTTGCAGCTTCCTTACTATCTTCAACATTATGAATCTCCATCCCAGTTAACACTTCTGCTTCTGGGACATTCGGTGTTATAACAGTTGCTACTGGTAATAAATATTCTTTTAATGCTTGAACTGCTTCTTGCTGTAATAATGATGCACCGCCTTTTGCAATCATAACGGGATCTAGCACAATATTATTCCAGCCAAACTTTTTAATTTGTTCTGCAACAATTTGAATTATTTCACTACTAAATAACATTCCTAGTTTCACTGCATCTGGTGTTAAATCCGTACCAATTGAATTCAGCTGTTCTGTAATACCTTCTAACGGAACAGGATATCCCCCTTGAACGCCAAGCGTGTTTTGAGCAGTAATTGCCGTAATAGCCGTCATTCCGTATACACCAAGCTCTTGGAATGTTTTTAAATCTGCCTGAATTCCAGCACCGCCGCCGCTATCAGACCCTGCAATTGTTAAAGCTTTATTCACTTTCATCCCACTCATCCTTTTCTATCCAAAATAGCGATGATAAATCGTTTTTGCTTCGCTTATATCTTTCGTTCCATGTACGAGCACACGGCCATCTTTAAAGGCTACTAACCTCTTGTCTTCAACAGAAAATGATAATAAATATAGATTTATATTTAAATCATTCACGCGACCTTCCAGCAACTCTTTATATTGTTCAAAATTCATTTCATCTTTATAAGGTGGTCTAATTTGAACTGTATTTCGCCCGCATAAAACTGCTGTTTTTGATGTGTTCTCTTTATTTAAATACGGATATAATGCATTCTCTCCGCATGAAGGACAATTATGCTGGCGAAGTTTTTGCACATTCATACATGAATACTCATTCTTCCACATATCAAACGATACAAGCCCATCTCGAAGTGATTCGTAATCTTCTACTAACAGTTTAAGAGCTTCTGTTACTTGATGAGAAACGACAAGAGATACAGCAGGTGATATAATACCCGCTGTATCACATGTTGCCCCGCCAAGCGGAATCGACTGTAATAAACATGATAAACATGGTGTTTTACTAGGAAGGATTGTGTAAGAAAGACCGTAACTACCTACACATGCACCGTAAATCCATGGAATAGAATATTTTTGTGCTATATCATTCACAATAAAGCGTGTTTCAAAATTATCAGTCGCATCAATAATTACATCAACATTTGTAACAAGTTCTTCTAGCTCTTCAGCTGTTACATCTTGAACGAGAGCTTCTATTGTTACATCACTATTAATCTCTTCTAAACGTTTTTTAGCCGCTATAGCTTTTGGAAGATTATTCTTTACGTCGCTCTCTGCATACAATTGTTGTCTTTGTAAATTACTCCAATCTACATAATCACGGTCAACAATTGTTATCTTGCCAACACCTGCTCTTACAAACATCTCTGCATTTGCACTACCTAATGCACCTGCACCGATAATAAGCACATGCTTTTCTCTTATCTTTTGCTGTCCTTCTTCTCCAATTGGAGAAAATAGTTCTTGGCGAGAATATCGATTATTCAACTACGCTCATTCCTTCTAAAGGACTACTTGCAGTTGCACAACGCTTACGTGCAATACGACCTGCTTCAAATCCTAAACGGCCTGCTTCAATACTTAATTTCATTGCTTTTGCCCATTTTAATAGGATCTTTTGCTCCTGATACAGCTGTATTTAATAACACGCCATCTGCTCCTAATTCCATTGCAAATGCCGCATCAGCTGGGCTACCAATACCGGCATCAACGATAACTGGTACTGTCGCTTGTTCAATAATGAAGCCCAAATTTAATGGATTTACAATACCAAGTCCTGATCCGATTGGAGATGCTCCTGGCATAATCGCATGCACGCCAAGCTCTTGTAATTTACGTGCTAATACAACATCATCAGATGTATACGGAAGTACGATAAATCCTTCTTCCAGTAACATTTCAGATGCCTTTAACGTTTCTACCGGATCAGGTAATAACGTTCTATCATCACCAATAACTTCTACCTTTATCATGTCACAAAGCCCAGAAGCTTTTGCTAATTTTGCAATACGAACAGCCTCTTCAGCATTTTTTGCTCCTGCTGTATTTGGTAATAACGTATATTTTTTCACATCAAGTTTCTCTAATAAATTAGGTTGCTTTGCATCAAAGATATCCATACGACGTACTGCAAACGTTAAAATTTCAGCTTCAGAAACGTCAATTGCCTTTTGCTGTACGTCAAAATCAGGGAATTTACCTGTTCCTAATAAAAGTCTAGAATGAAATGAAAATGGTCCAATGTTTAACATAATCAACCGCCTCCTACGAAAGTTACAATCTCAATTTGGTCTCCATCAAAAACAGATGTATCTGTATGATCATCTTTTTGTAAAATATCTTTATTACGCTCTACTACAACAATTCTGTTATCTAACTCTAAATGTGTAAGTAGCTCAGCTACTGTTTTTACACTCGCTGGCACTTCAATTTGGTTACCATTAATTTTTAAATTCAAACTTCCATCCCCTTTCTAAACTCTTCTAGAAAGCAATGAATCTAGCAAATGATTCTCTTGCTTTCCTTCTATTAAATCAGCCATATATTGGCCAGAAATAGGACTTAATAAAATACCGTTTCGATAATGGCCCGTGCAAGCATATAAACCTTTTATTTCTTCATGCTCTCCCATATAAGGAGCTTCATGATTCGATTGTGGTCGTAATCCTGCCCACGTGCTTTCCCATTCTGCTTCTTTTAAAGCTGGCAATATTGTATAAGCACGCTCTAATATAGAAGTTATACTTTCTGGCTGCACAGTTTTATTGAACGTATGTGGCTTCATTGTTGCCCCAATTACATAACGTCCACCGCGCTTTGGAGTAATGTAAAATCTTTCTTGAAAAATAGGTGCTTTTAAAAGTTGTTTTCTACTTCTTACCGCAACCACTTCTCCTTTAACTGGATATGTACCCCAATCACGGTGAAAATAACTGAGTAACTTCGTGCTCCATGAACCTCCTGCAATAACGACTTTCTCACATGTGACAATACCTTCACTTGTAATAACTCCAGTCACTTTATTATTTTCAATACGGATATCAAATACTTCTGCCTGTTCATATATATCAGCACCGGAAATTGCCGCAGAATGTGCGAATGCTTTCGTAAGCTCTGGTGCAATAACATGACCGTCTTTCGGATAATATACTGCTCCTATAATAGATTCGGATAGATATGGCTCTTTTTCCCGCACATGGTCTCCCGTTAGAAAATAAGAATCTTCACCTGTTTTCTGCTGCCAATCCATAATGTGAAGAATTCTTTCCTTCTCATCTTCATTTTGAGCAATACGATAAATTCCTTTTTCTTCATATCCAATATCAATACCCGTCTTTTCACGTAAAACTGCTGCAAGTTGTGGAAATATAGCTCGGCTTTCTCTAGCAAGTTCAAATAGCGGATCATACACATCCCATTCTGCCTGAACACCAAGTAAACCAGCAGCTGCTTTGGAAGCTTCCGATGCAATACTTTGCTTCTCCACAATCGCTACTTTATGTCCTCTTTCTGCTAGAAAATGTGCAACTGAACTGCCAATTACACCACCACCAATAATCGCTACATCATACTTCTCACACATGTTTTTCCGCCCACTTTCTTATTGATTCCTTATAAGATTTCGCTTTGCTATACGGGTTACTACTACTTACAATTCCAGACATAACTGCTATACCACTTACACCGTTAGTAAGAACATCCACTGTGTTTTCTGGGGTAATTCCTCCAATTGCTGTAATCGGTATAGATAAACACCTTGCAATGTCTGAAATTTCTTCAAGCCCTCTCGCTGGCACACCTTTTTTACAATCTGTCGGAAATACATGGCCATAGACAAGTGAATCCGCCCCATTCTTAAATGCATCGATCGCCTCTTCTAAAGAATGCACAGAATAACCGACATGCAAATAAGAAAACTTTTCTTTCACTGACCTTACATCTGCGCTTCGATATCCTAGCTGCACGCGCGGAATGTTTAATAAAATAGCAATATCAATTCGGTCATTTATCACTATTTTCGATGCTGGAAAGCCTTTCCTCAAAAGACTTTCCACACCTTCATACAATTCCTTTGTACTCTTCTCACGCTCACGAATATGCAAATAATCAATCTCACTCTCAATTTGCATCGCTACATTCACTAACTCTTCGAATGGCATATGGCCATTTGAGATTACGTGGAGCTCATTTTTCATATTCATTCGCCTACTTTAAAATATTTTCGAATAGTTCATCGGCTGGGACGGTTTCTTTCGTCATTCCTTTGTCCTTCAGCCACTTATTTTGTTTCTCCCAAGATTCTTTTGAATCTGATAAAAATGGCTCATCTTTCGTTTCCATCTTCTCTAATAAAATTTTCATACTTTCCTTTTCAACTTCTGGCACAAGTGGGAAGTTTTCTTTTTCTTGATGATTTAATAAAATATTCAATGCTTCATCTGGGTTTTTCTTCATCAAATCATAGCCTTTTTTCGTACCACGTAAGAAAGCTTGCAACGCTTCTTTATCTTTTTTCAACGTTTTATCACCTGTTACAAACACAAGCTCATGGTAGTTTGGTACTCCGTAATCAGCTGGATTAAAGTACGCTGGTTCATGGCCTTCATGACGCATAACAGGTACTTCATGGTTAATATATGCCCCTGTCACCGCATCTACTTTCTTCGTAATTAATGCTGGTACTAAATCAAAGCCAACATCAACTACTTTCACTGTATCAGGATTACCACCAGCTTCTTTTACCATCGTTTTTAAATACATCTCACTTAAAGGTGTTCCAGAGTATCCTACTGTTTTTCCTTCTAAATCTTTCGGTGATTGAATGCCCGCTGATTTCAGTGATACAACATGATTTAATGGTGAACGTACGACAGCTCCAATTGATTTCACTGGAATTTGCTCATTCGCTCTCGCCATAACAACATCTGGCTGATAATACAAGCCAACTGTCACCTTCCCTGCTGCTGCCAGCGTTAATGGATCAGTCGGATTAGAAGGGAATTTAATATTTACCTTTACACCTTCTTCTTTAAAGTATCCTTTTTCAATTGCTGCATAGATAAAGCTATGTACCGCATTTGGATACCAATCTAACATGACTGTTATTTCTTTCTCTTTTTTACTTTTGTCTGATGCTGAATTACTCGAACATCCTGCAATTATTGCAATTAATAATGTAAACACAAAGATGCGCTTTAAAAATTTCATGAATACTTCCTCCAACTAATGAATTTCTTTTCTAATATGGAAATAATTACGACGAAGAAAATAGCTAATAATGATAACAATACAATAGGTGCAAATACGCCAGCTCCATCTAACTGCGTCATCATTCTCTTACTGAAATATCCAAGCCCAGCTTGTGCACCGAGCCATTCTCCAATTGCTGCTCCGATAACACTAAGCGGAACTGCAATTTTTAAAGCTGAGAAAAAATAAGGAAGAGCAGACGGCAACTTTAATTTAAGAAAAATATCTCTTTTTGTTGCTCCATATGTAACTAAGAGCTCCTCCCATTCTTTTTTCGTACTACGCAGTCCATCATACGTATTGACCGCAATTGGGAAAAACGTAATTAAAACTGTGACAACAACCTTACTCCAAATTGTGTATCCAAACCATAAAACAAATAGCGGAGCAAGCGCAGTAATCGGAATCGTTTGTGAAGCAACTAATACTGGATAAAATGCTCTCTCCATCCATGTACTCGCATTCATTAACATCGCTAGCCCTACACCTAATACGATAGAGATAACAACACCTATTAAAACGACGTATAACGTTGCAGGTAAATGAACTGTAAATAATATGTCTTTTAGTTTCCATATCTTCATTACAATCGCAGAAGGTGACGGTAAAATGTACATCTCATCTACAATTCTTGCTCCTATTTCCCACACAGCTAGTAAAATACTAGAAAGTGTAATAGCAGGAACTAATTCTTTCAATCGGTTCATCACACAAGTACCTGCCTTTGTAACATACTAAGAAGCTCATCTTTCAGCGCTAATACTTCCGGTTTATATAAATCTTTTCGTGTTCTGTTATGATCAAGCGGTACAGTCCGCTCAGTCAAAGTCGTTATCGGCTGCTGTTCCACTACTAAAACTCGGTTTGAAAGAAATAACGCTTCTTCAACATCATGAGTAATGAATAAAATTGTTTTTTCCCACTCTTGCCATTGTTCAAACAACCATTCTTGCAAAGAGGTCTTCGTTAAAGCATCCAACGCACTAAATGGTTCATCTAACAGCAATATTTCCCCGCCTGTTAATAAAGTTCGAATAAAAGATACACGTTGTCTCATACCACCAGATAAATCTTTCGGATATTTTTTCTCATACCCTTGCAAACCAAATTTATGTAACAGTTCCTTTGCCTTTACTTGTGCTTCTTTCTTCTGTACACCTTGGCACTCTAGCGGCAGGGCAGCATTCTCAATAATTGTTCTCCACGGCAAAAGCATATCTTTTTGCGGCATATATCCTACAGGATGGTGCTTTGTTTCTGTCAGTTCTATCTGTCCAGTACTTACCTTTTCTAGACCTGTAATAAGGCGAAATAAAGTACTTTTCCCACATCCACTCGGTCCGATAATACTGACAAACTCTTTCTCATGTATAGAAGCATTTAATTCATGGATGATTGGTTTCTCATCGTAATGAAAAGAAACATTATGAAACTGTAGTATGTTCTTGCTCCTCAAATCCCCACATCTCCTTACGATAGGACATATCCCAGAATAAATATTCAAATCGACTGGAATATAAGAAAATCTCCTCTAATCTTTCTAGTTCTGTCTCAGACTTTCCAACTGCCATTTTATTTAATAAATCTATTAACCAAATACAAAGATTACCGTATTCTTCCGAACTATATCCTTGAATCCACTCACCAAAAAACTCATGATCTCTTGCTCCAGGAATATCATTTAAACGCTTTCCAATTTCCCAATAGCTCCACATACATGGAAGAAGCGCTGCTATTAATTCCGCAAGTGTGCCATTTTGAGATACAGACATCATGTAATTTGTATAAGCTAAATTTTTAGCAGATGGTTTCGCAGACTCTATCTCCTCTATAGAAATTCCAAGTCTTTTTGCATATTGTTTATGGATTGTCATTTCGCCATTTAATATTCCATCAATTTGTTCAGCGAACTTTCCCATTACTTGTGGATTCGTTGCTTTTACAACACCAATCGCATATAACTTTGCATAATCTAGCAGATATAAATAATCTTGAATAATATAATACTGGAATTTATCTTTTTCTAACGTGCCATCTCCCATACCCACTACAAACGGATGATTATGACTCATCTCCCAAACCGGTTGCACAGTTTCTAATAATCTATCGCAAAATTTCATTTCTCTATCCCCTTTCAATATATGTATCTAAATAAAAAACCACTTCTATATATAAGAAGTGGTTACAGCAAATAAAGTTATACATTTATTCGATGTTCCACTTCCCTTCGCTAGTATTACCTAGATCAGGTGTTGTAAGGGTTAAGGATTATTCCTCTCTCAGCAAATCAAGCACCCCTAGTGGTTTCAATATGAAATTTTCAAATAAAAAAGCCCCGTTTCTATACGCAAAGAAACGGGGACTCATTGTTAGTGTCCGAATTGCTTCCCTACGCTAGCATAATCTAGATCAGGTAATAAAAAGGATCAAAGGCTTACGGCCTACTCTCAGCTGGCAACACCAGCTCTCCTAGCAAACTATAAAATTATCACTGTCAGTATAACACCCTAATAAGACATCATCAACTTTTTTAATTTTCTTAATTATTAACAAAATATCAAAGTTATACAATACATACATTCTATTTTAGAAAATAAAACCCCAATTAATTGTATAAAAAGGAATCATTATCCTCAAAAAATTTATTTTTATATTGATTTCATATTACATTTATGTGAATACACCCACTATATTATATCTTTATACTATAATAAAATTACAACTAGAGGAGGTCTCTATTCCATGAATATGAAAGCTGCTGCTTTAACAGCAACTACTGTAGCGATTGCTTCTTTACTTCCTTCTATGGGTGAAACAAATGTACAAAAAGCAAACGCTGAACAATTATCTAATATTAAAACTGGGTATGTCAAAGTCGATCAAGTAGCATTACATACAGAAGATAACGTAAAAAGCACATCAATTGATACAATTCGCTTTAATACAAAAGTGAACATCCTTGAAACAACTAATGAGTGGTATAAAGTATCTGTTCATAATAAAGTAGGTTATGTACAAAAAGATGCTATTTTACTAAAAAACAAACTTCATTCTAATGATCAATACATCGTTAATGCTAATGCATTAAACGTTCGCTCTGAACCTAATTTAGAATCTTCCATTTTAGATGTATTACCAAATGGCAAGTTTATTACCGTTCAAGAAGATCAAGGCGAATGGTATAAAATATCGCATAATGGCCAAACAGGTTACGTACAAAAAGCATTCATCTCTAATGGTTCACAACCCTTAATAAAAGGAATCACCGTTCAAAATAATACAAAATATACTGTTGCAACACCTAATCTAAATGTACGTAGCAACGCTAGTACAAGTAGCGCTCTACTCGGTTCATTACAAAACGGTACACAAGTACAAGTAGTAGAAACTGTAGGAACTTGGTATAAAATTCGTTTTGGCACAGGATACGGATATGTAGCAAAACACTATGTAGTACAAAATCAACCACAAGCTAAAACAGATCAACCTTCATCAATTCCAGCTGCTTTCAAATTCCCTGCTCAAGGAAGAATTAGCTCAACCTTTGATATACGCTGGGAACAAATGCATTATGGTATAGATATTGCCGCTCCAGGAAACGTCTCTATCCAAGCTGCTGCTGCAGGTAAAGTTGTGAAATCTTATTATTCAGCTAGCTATGGCAATGTTGTTTTCATTGCGCATCAAATCAATGGGAAATTATATACAACTGTTTATGCTCATATGAAGGATCGCACTGTACAAGCTGGTGATCAAGTACAAACTGGACAATTAATAGGTCATATGGGAAACACAGGTCATACATACGGGCAACATCTTCATTTTGAATTACATAATGGAGAATGGAATTTTGAAAAAACAAATGCAGTAAATCCACTGCCATATTTAGTTAGGTAAATTGTATGCCACGCAATATACCTCTTATAATTGAATACGTAGCCTTTTTAGGTTTAATCTGCTGTTTAATCATTTACAATACAAACATTGTATTTTTATCTATTATTATTGCTTTTGTTGCATTAGAAATTATGATGGAATCATTTCAAGTGCAACTAAAACAAAAAATTGCCCATATTTATAATGCTATTTTTCTTTTGAGTGCTCTCATAACAAATATAATTAGTAATGGCTTTTATTTATCTACTGTATTTCCAGTATTCTTTATGGCTGTTTTATTATTTGTAGCTAGATATATTAATGTCCCTTATAAACAAAAACAAGAACAAGAAGCTTAGAAAGAGGAGACACTGTGTACCAATCTTTCAAAGATACTCCAATAAAATACATATTGAATTTGTATAAGAAAGCCAATACTTTTTTTGGTATACAAGGAAGTTATACTGAACAACTTCTCCTATATGGAATGTTGTTTCTTGTCTTAATCACTTTCTCCTTGTTTTACTAACAAAAAAGGATCTCACATAAACTGGAGATCCTTTTTAATTTATATTAATTTTTCATATCGGAAATATTGTTTATCCACAAGCATATTTTTCATAAATAAAGCTCAGATTATATTTTTTCTCTAAGCTCATTCTTTGTTCGTCATCGCACCAATAGAAAAGAATATCATGAATCGTTGCGTAACGCTTATTTTTAAGAAATAGCCTAAAGAATGATGGTAAACAATCATGTAATTGTATAAATATATAATTGCGTAGTATTTCTTCTTTATATTCAATGCCCTTACAAATATACAGTAATTCTTCACAATAATATGCATGCTGTGGAACTTGTATCATTTCGAAAAATGGCACATAAGATAGTAGCTTTCCAATAAAATGACCGTATCGATCCATTACTCCTATCGTCATATGCTCCATCATTTCTTTCATCACATATAAATAATCATCTACATGCGTTGTCTTTAATGGGTCTAAGCGATCGGAAATTTGAGATAATACAGCTCTTTGACATGCTAAAACTGCCTGACTAGGTCCATAATATGATAGGAAATCTGTACACTTACGATATTTCCGTAATAAATCATGTGTATACAAATCATATACAAAAGTATTACAATACATTGCTAAACTCATCATATCACTATTTAATTGCTCTTTTGATAATGATTTCGCTCTCTTGCACATATAAAAGAATGTAAATTCCAATACTTCTTTATGAGATAATAAATGTTTACAATCGGTTATACACTTCTCATTAAATTTAACTCTATCCCAAATTTCAATATCCCTATCTGTCAATTCACCTATACGATATTTAATAATTAAATAATTTAAAGCAACTGATTGTGTCAAAAGATCCCATGTTTCATATTCCAATGAAGTATGAACAAACTCAGCTAATCCTTGCGCTATCATAAAATCATTTGCCTCTTCATACCAACCAATCTCTTGACATAAGCGAAGAATACGCACTAAAGTTGGAATTTCATCTTTATGAAACTGCGGTAATTTCTTTGCTTTATTCATGCCATATACGATAAATGCCGCTAAATTTTCTTCTTTATAAAATTCTTTTTCTTTCCATACTAATATAGTTCGTTCTTTCCCCTCACCTTTTGGGTGACAAGGTACAAGCAAAGAAAATAATTCAGCGAAATTATTTGGTTCTATATATGTATCTGTAACCAAATTCCAATTTGGATCGCCCTGTACAGCCTTCATATAATTCCCCTTCCCTTTTCATCTATGTAGGAAATATTAATTTATTATCGCACCACTAAAAATTAATATTGTTATATTCAAAATCCCTCATAATACTTATATCTATCAGTATATCATCTTTTCTCTTATTAAAAATGAAGAATAACAAATTAAAAAAAACTGTCGAAATTATTAACCGTATCCTTATTATATAATGTCTCAGATACATCACGCTAACATATTAGTTTAATCCATATATGCTAGAATAATGTATCTGAACTTTATATATAATTTAGCTCTTTATGAGTGACCATTAGACTCTCGGTTAATTAAAGTTTCAATTTACTCTGTATGCTCTGAGATTTCGCTCAAGGCAAATCCAGCTTGATCATCTGCTGATTCCCTTATAGCTAAATCTCCTAGTGCTAACATGCCAATAAGTTGACCACTATCAACTACTGGTAATCGTCTAATTTGATGCTGTGCCATTAGCTCTGTAGCTTTTTCAATAGAATCATTTGGAGAAACTGAGATAATATTTGTTGTCATTACATTTGTAATTTTATTAGATCCAGGATGTTTTTCAGCAATCCCTCGAACGACTAAATCACGATCAGTAACAAGCCCAACAACTTGCTCATTTTCAACAACAGGAATTAATCCAACTGATTCTTCCTTCATTTTAACAGCTGCCTCATATACATTGTCTAGCGGTGTACAATGTACAATATGGGTACTCATTAAGTCTCTAACTCGTGTCATTATGATTTCCTCCTTTTTATACATACCATAGCTTTTCCAAAATTCCTTTATTTATTTCTGGAAAGTAACGTAATAAAAAGGATTAACAAAATAAAAAAGAGTCAGCATAATGCTGACTCTTTTTTGTATGACCCGTACGGGATTCGAACCCGTGTTACCGCCGTGAAAGGGCGGTGTCTTAACCACTTGACCAACGGGCCATGGCTCCGCAGGTAGGACTCGAACCTACGACCGATCGGTTAACAGCCGATAGCTCTACCACTGAGCTACTGCGGAATAATATATGGTGGGCCTAAATGGACTCGAACCATCGACCTCACGCTTATCAGGCGTGCGCTCTAACCAGCTGAGCTATAGGCCCATATACTTTACAGGGGCAGTAGGAATCGAACCCACACTGGAGGTTTTGGAGACCTCAGTTCTACCTTTAAACTATGCCCCTAAATGATGCCGGCTAGAGGACTTGAACCCCCAACCTACTGATTACAAGTCAGTTGCTCTACCAATTGAGCTAAGCCGGCATAAAAAAATGGTGGCTCGGGACGGAATCGAACCGCCGACACGAGGATTTTCAGTCCTCTGCTCTACCGACTGAGCTACCGAGCCAACATAAATGGCGGTCCCGACCGGGGTCGAACCGGCGATCTCCTGCGTGACAGGCAGGCATGTTAACCACTACACCACGGGACCATTTGGTTGCGGGGACAGGATTTGAACCTGCGACCTTCGGGTTATGAGCCCGACGAGCTACCGTGCTGCTCCACCCCGCGACAATATAAATTTTTAAAAAATGGAGGAGGTAGAGGGATTCGAACCCCCGCGCGACTCTCGCCGCCTGTCGGTTTTCAAGACCGATCCCTTCAGCCGAACTTGGGTATACCTCCGAGACATATATTAAATAAAGTGGAGCCTAGCGGGATCGAACCGCTGACCTCCTGCGTGCAAGGCAGGCGCTCTCCCAGCTGAGCTAAGGCCCCATGCTTTTTGGGAATATCGGGAAGACAGGATTTGAACCTGCGACCCCCTGGTCCCAAACCAGGTGCTCTACCAAGCTGAGCCACTTCCCGTTAATAAAAGCGCGCCCGAGAGGAGTCGAACCCCTAACCTCTTGATCCGTAGTCAAACGCTCTATCCAATTGAGCTACGGGCGCATATGGTGCCGAGGGCGGGGGTCGAACCCGCACGGTGGTCACCCACCGCAGGATTTTAAGTCCTGTGCGTCTGCCTGTTCCGCCACCCCGGCATGTCATATTGAAAATTGGAGCGGAAGACGGGATTCGAACCCGCGACCCCAACCTTGGCAAGGTTGTATTCTACCACTGAACTACTTCCGCAAGACATGTATGAGTTATTTTATTAAAAGTGCAGGTTAAGGGAGTCGAACCCCCACGCCAAAGGCGCTAGATCCTAAGTCTAGTGCGTCTGCCAATTCCGCCACACCCGCATATTTCATTAAAATGGTGAGCCATGAAGGACTCGAACCTTCGACCCTCTGATTAAAAGTCAGATGCTCTACCAACTGAGCTAATGGCTCTTAATGGCTGGGCTAGCTGGATTCGAACCAGCGCATGACGGAGTCAAAGTCCGTTGCCTTACCGCTTGGCTATAGCCCATTAATTAAGAATGGTGGAGGGGGGCAGATTCGAACTGCCGAACCCGAAGGAGCGGATTTACAGTCCGCCGCGTTTAGCCACTTCGCTACCCCTCCGACATATATGGTGGAGGATGACGGGATCGAACCGCCGACCCCCTGCTTGTAAGGCAGGTGCTCTCCCAGCTGAGCTAATCCTCCATTTTGCCTGGCAACGTCCTACTCTCACAGGGACAAGGTCCCAACTACCATCGGCGCTAGAGAGCTTAACTTCCGTGTTCGGTATGGGAACGGGTG
>NZ_JAKUGE010000025.1:0-71077 GCF_022663795.1 Bacillus cereus group sp. BfR-BA-01349 | reverse complement strand
AATAGCGTATCCTTATGGATACGCACTATTATGAAGCGACTTCTTGTCGCGCTTGTATTTCTACATTGACTTTTGTTCCTGTGTCTAATGTAGCTGAAATATCTAAGATAGATAACTTATCTTCTTCATGTTCCCTGTGTAAATGTGGATCTGCAAATTGTAACGAAACAATGGGTGATTCTAAAGAATCCTGTAACATCGCATTTAAAAAAGCAATTAAAATATCTTCATTTCCACTTGTGCCAAATAATTGTTTAAAAGCAAAATCAATGCGTAAATTCACTAATTGTTGGCTGGACATGAAATTTTCTCTCCCCATCTCATAAGAGGCTTTTCTTTTATTGTACATAAAATAGTGATACGCATGCAAACACGCACTTACTTAAATTTCATAAAACGCCCTGTATTTGCAGGTTATCGTATCGCTTCTCATGATGCAGACATTCTTACACTTGATGTACTTCTATCTTCACCTTTATTAAATCCTAACACTTCCGAAAAAGATGCGGAAGAATACTCCTATTTACAACAACTAACTGAATCGATATCTCGTTCTGAATTATGTATTTCTGTTAAAGAGAGTACACTTATTTAAACACGAAAAGAGGAGTATTTATCATACCCCTCTTCTACTATCTATTTACGTTTTTACTTGATCATAATAATGAATTCTTTTATATGCAACTTATATAAGTATCAAGGTGTCTTTCTAATCCTGAATGAAATACCCTTACGCCTATATACACTCAGCACAATCCCCATTATAAGCGCATGAAATACAGTCGGCGTTAATCCGTAACTAATAAAAGGTAAGGATATAGCAGCAAGCGGCAATAATCCTAGTATCATTCCAACATTATAAATGAACTGGAATACAAAAAGAGTCAATCCACCAACGAGTAGCAATTTACCGTACCGATCATTTATTTTATAAGAGATGACTATTAATCTTGCTACAAAAAGAGAAAGAACGAAGACAAGAATTAATGCAAGCCAATACCCATAATAGTAAGTCAAACTTGCAAATACAAAATCAGTATCCGGAGCAGGGATGAATTTCATATCTCCATATGTACCAAACCAACCTGCTGATGACATTACCTCTTTTAATCGTATATACATAAATCCTGCGCCACCTGCATCACTCTCAGGATTTAAATACCCTAAAAGTCTATCTAAGTGGTATCCTGAAGACCATGATACGGATACCTTAATAATAAATAAACAAATAGGTACAACCGTAATAATCAACGACGTTTTCTTTCCTAGCTTACTCCACCAAAGCATAACGAATACCATCGTAATATAGATGAAAATTGACGAAAGGGTGGATACAATTAAAAATAAATACAAAGAAAATAAATATAAAACCACAAGATGTATAACTTTTAACCTATTATTATTGAAAAAAGAAGCCCAAGCTAGAAAAAAGAAAGGAACTGCCATTAAACAGTCAACTGCAATTGGACCAATTTTTATTAACGGTTCTCCAATCATTGAAGCGTTTGGAAAACAGTATAGAATTAACAAGACAACTACTCCGATTGTGTAAAACAACCATCCCATTCTCTCTAATTTCCGATAATCAAGTAACATCATCCCAATCGCTGTTATAACACCCAGAATAACAAATATCACCTTATTCATTATTACATCATTCGTATATCCAAAAACTAAAACTGGTAAAAACCCTAACCCCATCGCAGCCACCAATAAAATAAGTAAGAACCAATCAACCTTTGGCTTATGAAGTTTATTAAATTCCCGCCCTAATTTACTCGGACTTCCCATTTGTTCCACAGCTTTATTTTCAGCAATTTCCTCACTTAAACCTTTTTCTATCCATGTGTTCTTTGCCTGTTTTAAATGAAAATCTAGTTCGGTTGCTACAAAGCTCTTTGCTTCTTTTGATTTAATATGATTCGTAACTTCGCTTACAAAACGCTCCCCTTTTTTATACAATTCCGCCTCACTCCTGTACTAAACCTTTTAATATAAATTGTACCTTCGTAGCATTTTTTTCTGCCTTTCGCAGCATCTTTCTTCCTTTATCATTTAATTGATAATACTTCGCTCCTGCATGATCCCAGCTTGATTGGATAAAATGGTTCTGTTCTAAACGATGTAATACGGTATATAAAAAGCCTTCATTTCCTTCGAATTTCCGAATCCCTCTCCCTCGTAGTAGCTGCGACAATTCGTACCCTGTTTTTTCATTACTGAGGAGCTGTAAAATCGCTAAAGAGATGTCCTCTTCCTTTTCATGTGATGCATTGATTTTTTCGCGTACCCGCTTTCGATGTTGATCAGAAAAACTCAAATGTTTAAACGTTGTGTTCTCCATTGATTTTCGCAAACCTTTTAATCGATCTTCCATTTGATTATTCCTCCAATCCTTTCTTCAAAAGCTCCTTCGCTTTTTTCAGTCTCGTTTTTATCGTATTTTCCTTCACTTCTATTACTGTAGCAATCTCTTTAATTGATAATTCTTCATAATAAAATAGATAAATGACCTCTCGATATTTTATTGGTAAATTCATTACCGCAGACGCGAGCTCACGGTCCTCCGCATTTTGCATAACAGTTTGTTCGACACTATCATTTTGAACCCCTATATAAGCAGATTCATCCTCTGTCACGACGACCTTTTTGTTATACCAACTTTTTAAATAGTCCTTACATTGATTGATTGCAATTCTCCATAACCATGTTTTTAAATTCGAATTCCCTTTATATGTATGAAGAGATTTATAGCATTTCACGAATATATCTTGCGTTACATCCTCCGCAACCTCTTTATTATTCACATACGAATACACAAGCTGCAGGACTTCTTGTCCATACTTGTTCATTATTTCGTCGATAAGGTCCTCCTTATCTTCTATTTCAAACGCTTCTATCGTTAATTCATCCACATCATTTCCTCCTTCCCATATATTAGACGACGCACTGTATGGAAAAGTTTTATAAATGTATAAAAAAATACGATCGGCAATCACATTTTTTATAAAGCACTTCCTCAGTAAATTACATATAATAAACCGAATAGTCGTTACAATGCATTCACCTAAAGAGCGTCTTTCTCCCAAGGCGCTCTTTAAGTTTACAATAAGGATTTTGTCTTAGTTTTATATCATCAAGATTCCCCTCATCGCTAAATGAAAAAGAGAACCGATTTAATCGAGTCCCCCTTCTTTCTAACGCTCACTTAAAGAATCTAATATATCATGACCATACAAAGATGAATCGATAATATCAAAACTAATACATTCTTCATACAAGTTTAGTATTTAAACTTCTATACATAACGCAATTGCATGAAAACCTTAACTTGTAGGAAATTCATAAACAGGTTATACATGATAAACTACAATTTACACAACCACCATTTAAAACTAGGAATTTTCATCCATATATCTTGTTCCCTATTTTAAAACATAATACAATGAATACGTAACTTAATAAGCTATAACTAGTAGGTGTGGCAATCATCTCTTCCATTTTGAAAAAAGGGGGAGGTGATAATATAATCGCGATGTTTGTAATTAAATTAGTGTATGGTATCCTAACCGGAGCTGGCGTTGTCATCGGTAGAAGATACGTCGGTCCGTGGCTAATTTCTGTATACAAAAAAGCGAGAACCACCCTGCTTCGTGGAAAAGGTAAGGGCGGTTCTCGGCTAAAACGTTAATGTAATTGTCTTATAACCGCACCTACTACCACCACAATAGCAAGTTAGGTTACACAAGGCAGAAGTTTCTCAGGCTTCTGTCTTTTTTATTTTATGCAAAATTCACACTACATACTCTATCATCATTGTAACACATTTTATTTATTTTTAGTCAAGAGAAAAACTACCTAAAGGGCTCCCCTTCAGGTAGTTCTCTATTTTACGCTAACGCAGCTAGACTTTTTCAAGCTCAGCTGTGCCGCTCTCATCATTTATAGCACCAATAAAGACGGATTATGTACCCGCTTCATAACAATGAGTAAACAAGGAACAACACCTATTACGAATATAAAAAATCCTCTCACTATATAGCACCTATGTTTTCAGCAATACTCTATTACCATCAAACTAAATTTGTATAATTTAAACTACAAAATAGCAAGCTAATTTTCAAATATCTTCTTGCGCATTATCCTAAATTTATTATCTATTTGTATCATGCTTATAAATAAAAGATATCCTACCGACGCACCGAGCATATTTATAGCAATCCGCCACACATCAAAAACATCAGACAAAGTTAGTAAATGTAATATCTCCCAAACAAGAAAGGTCATAACATACCACTTACGAGCTTTCTTATAGTTAGTCACTTTATTAATCAGCACTGGAACGAAAAATCCAAATGGAACTACTAATATTATATGTTGTAAAACACTTAACCAATAAGTTGAGTTTCCCCAAGGACCTGGATGTGCAATAAAATCTTTAACTTGCCAAAGTGTTATTCCAAAAAGTTGTAATAACGTTTCTAAATCAGATATATGTAAAAATTGCTGCCAAAATTCAATGGGATGATAGACAGTCCCACCTGTCAAATTGCGAACAGAGTCAAATGTAGAAGTTGAAATAAACGTTCCTAAAAAGACAATAAAACAAATGATTATATAAGGAATACATAAAATTTTTGATAATACCTTTAATGGTCTAGGAACTTCGTATACCGATTTATTAATCTCTACGCCAATAACTTTTGATTCTCCAAAACTTTGAATCGCTTTATAAATCGCTTCTTTTTCATTCATACCTTGTTCCATATATTCTTCTTTCAAGCTGTTCAAGTGATCATACATTTCTAGAAATAACT
Source organism: Bacillus cereus group sp. BfR-BA-01349 (assembly GCF_022663795.1). Taxonomy (NCBI): domain Bacteria; kingdom Bacillati; phylum Bacillota; class Bacilli; order Caryophanales; family Bacillaceae; genus Bacillus; species Bacillus cereus group sp. BfR-BA-01349. The sequence goes on along the minus strand of NZ_JAKUGE010000025.1, from coordinate 66,260 downwards.
CATCCTGTTCAATATCACTAAGTTCTGAATAGGCTAAAATAGACTTAATATACTCATCAAATTCACTCATAAATAACTCCTTTCTGACAAGCTTGAATTAATGCTGTTACACTCTCCCAAGAATTCACTTTCTTCTGCAATTCTTTTTTCCCTTTATCTGTAATAGTATAGAATTTCCTTTTCATCCCATTCTCAGATTCATTCCAATAAGATTCAAGAAACTCCTTTTTCTCTAATCTCTTTAAAGCAGGATACAAAGTTCCCTGCCCCATACTATACAAATCTTCACTTGCATCCTTTAAACTTTGAGCTATTTCATATCCATATGTATCACGTTTTGCAATGATAGAAAGTAATAAAATATCTATACTTCCCTTCAAGATTTCTTTGTCCAACAATACCACCACCTTATATACATCGTATAACAACATATGTCGTTATGCAATATAGTTAGAAGAATATTCCATAAAAAAAGAACCACCTAAAGGCTCCCCTTCAGGTGGTTCTCTATTTTATGCTAACGCAGCTGCCTGTTCTTGTTGATCTACAGGAATAACAGCGTCTGTTAGTGCTTTTTCTAGTTCTGCTGTATATTTCATTTGTTCTTCTTTGCTCCAGCCTAGTTTCGCAGCCATGTAGTTGATTACTGCTTCTTTCCACTCGTATACCCAGTGGATGTTGAAGAATACAGCGCCTCTGCGGCGTACGAAGAAGTCAACTGGTTTTGCTGTCATTTCGTAATCCATTGCATATACAAGCGGGATTAGAACGTCAAGCGGCATGTTGTATTCTTTCGCTTCGTCTTTATGTTTTTTCGCTAAGTCAAATAGTACGTCAACGTTAGAACCATAGAATTTCGCGAATTCTTCTGCTTGTGCTGTTGTTAAACCATATTTCGTACCTTCGCCAGCTTTTTTCGCAACGAATGCTGGGAATCCGTGTGAACCATCTACATGTCCACCAGAGATTGGCATATGTTTCGTGTCGCTCTTCGGATATGCGCTATGACCTTCTTTTTGTAGTAAGTTCGTTACGTAGTCTACTACCATTTCAGCCATTTTGCGGTATCCTGTTAATTTACCACCTGCGATTGTAATTAAACCAGATTCAGAAGTCCAAATTTCGTCTTTACGAGAAATTTCAGATGCACTCTTACCTTCTTCATAAATTAACGGACGTACACCAGCCCAGCTTGATTCAATGTCTTTCTCTGTAATTTTCACGCTTGGGAACATGTAGTTAATCGCATTAATGATGTATGTGCGATCTTCTGTTGTCATTTGTGGTACAGCTGCGTCTTTATCATAGAACGTATCTGTTGTACCTACGTATGTTTTTCCGCCGCGAGGAATCGCGAACACCATACGTTTATCTGGTGTATCGAAGTAAATCGCTTGACCTAATGGGAAACGTTTTTGGTCAATTACTAAGTGAACACCTTTTGATAACTGAAGTACTTTTCCTTTTTTCGAATTATCTTTTTCACGAAGTGTATCTACCCAAGGGCCAGCTGCGTTTACAATTTTCTTACCGTAAACTTCGTATACTTCTCCGTCTAGTAAATCGATTACACGTACACCGCATACTTTTCCATCTTTATATAAGAAACTGTCTACTTTTGCATAGTTAACAGCTTTTGCGCCGTGCTCAATTGCTTCTTTCATTACTTCAATTGTAAGACGCGCATCATCTGTACGATATTCTACGTAGTAACCGCCGCCTTTTAATCCTTCTTTTTTTACAAGAGGCTCTTTGTTTAATGTTTCTTCACGGTTAAACATCTTTCTGCGCTCGCTTCGTTTTACACCTGCTAAGAAGTCGTATACACGAAGACCAATTGATATACTAAATGATCCGAATGTACCGCCTGTATGGAACGGAAGTAACATCCACTCTGGTGTTGTTACATGGGGACCGTTCTCATATACGATCGCACGCTCTTTACCCACCTCTGCTACCATTTTCACTTCAAGTTGTTTTAAATAACGTAGACCACCGTGTACAAGCTTCGTTGAACGACTTGATGTACCTGCTGCAAAGTCCTGCATTTCAAACACAATTGTTGATAACCCGCGTGTTGCTCCATCTAATGCAATACCAGAACCAGTAATACCTCCACCAATTACGATCACATCTAACTCTTGTTTATTTACTCCGTTTAATACGTCTTTACGTTGTTTACTTGAAAATTTCATGGTAATTCCTCCCTTTGATAACGAAAAAAGAGACCACAAACTCCGCTATAGATTTCGCCTCTATAGCGCGTTGTGGTCTCTCCAAATCTCCTACCGAATTATTAACTTGTCACCATTATAACACTGTTTATGATTATTTGAAAGCTTTTGTTGCTTCAATTGCTTTTTTCCATCCAGCATATAGCTCTTCGCTTGTTTTCGCTTCCATCGTTGGTTCAAAGCGTTTGTCCATATGCCACTGTTCTTTAATTTCATCTTGGTTTTTCCAATATCCAACCGCAAGACCAGCTAAGTATGCTGCACCTAGAGCCGTTGTTTCGTTGATCACTGGACGCTCTACAGGAACATCTAAAATATCACTTTGGAACTTCATTAAGAAGTTATTTTTAACTGCTCCGCCATCAACGCGTAATGTTTTCAGTTCAATACCTGAATCTGCTTCCATTGCGCATAATACATCTTTCGTTTGGTAAGCTAAAGATTCTAGCGTTGCACGAATGAAGTGCTCTTTCGTCGTACCGCGTGTTACACCAAACATAGCGCCGCGTACTTCACTATCCCAATAAGGTGTTCCTAGTCCAACGAATGCTGGTACAACGTATACACCATCAGTTGATTCAACGCGACTCGCATACACTTCACTCTCACTTGCATCTTTAAACATACGCATTCCGTCACGTAACCACTGAATTGCAGAACCTGCTACGAAAATACTTCCTTCTAATGCGTAGTTTACTTTACCATCTATTCCCCATGCAATTGTTGTTAATAGACCGTGCTCAGAAGCTACTGCTTTTTCACCTGTGTTCATTAACATGAAGCAACCAGTTCCGTAAGTATTTTTCGCCATACCTTCACCGAAACAAGCTTGTCCAAATAATGCTGCTTGTTGGTCACCAGCTACACCTGCAATCGGTACATTTTGACCGAAGAAGTGGTAATCAATCGTTTCTCCATATATTTCAGATGATGGACGTACTTCTGGAAGCATACTCTTTGGTACTGTTAACATGTCTAGAAGCTCATCATCCCACTGTAAGTCGTGAATGTTAAACATTAACGTACGTGATGCGTTTGAGTAATCTGTTACGTGTGCTTTACCACCAGATAGTTTCCATACAAGCCATGAATCCAATTGTTCCGAATAATAGATCCCCGTTTTCTGCTTTCTCTCTTGCACCTTCAACGTTATCTAAAATCCACTTTACTTTCGTTCCAGAGAAGTATGCATCAATTAAAAGACCTGTTTTTTCGCGAACCATTTCGCTATAACCTTTTTCTTTTAACTCATCACAAATTTCAGCTGTTTGGCGAGATTGCCATACGATTGCGTTGTAAATTGGTTTACTAGTTGTTTTATCCCATACAACCGTTGTTTCACGTTGGTTCGTAATACCGATACCAGCGATTTGTTCTGGTTTTACATCTGCTTCGCTTAAGCAAGTTGCGATAACTGCTAAAATAGATCCCCAAATTTCTTGCGCATTATGCTCTACCCAGCCCGGCTTTGGAAAATGTTGTGTAAACTCTTTTTGAGCTGAATGAACAATTTCACCTTTTTTATTGAATAAAATTGCACGTGAGCTTGTTGTTCCTTGGTCTAATGAAAGAATATATTTTTTCATATCGGTTTCCCCCTTATGCTACTTTTCTACTATTTGTATTGCTTCCGCTTTTTTTACTTGTCATATAAGAGATTGCTAGTACAATCACAGTTGCGATAATCACATAAATAAGTGCTGAATTTTGTTTTCCTTCAAATACAACTTGATGGAATAAACCTGCAAGTGATCCACCTAAAATTGGACCAACTACTGGAATCCATGCATACTTCCAATTTGAACCGCCTTTTCCTGCAATCGGAAGGAAGAAGTGTGCGATACGCGGACCTAAATCACGTGCTGGGTTAATTGCGTATCCTGTTGTCCCACCTAATGATAAACCAATACTTACAATTAAGAAACCTACGATAAATGGATTTAATCCATCTGCAAATTTATTTGCACCAATTGCTAATATACCAAATACTAAAACGAATGTTCCAATCATTTCACTTAAAAGGTTTGCAAATGTGTTCGGAATTGCTGGACCTGTTGCAAATACACCTAACTTTGTTCCTGGATCTTCTGTTTCTTTCCAGTGTGGTAAGTAATGTAAATATACGATAACTGCCCCGATAATTGCCCCAATCATTTGTGCTGCGATATAACCTGGTACGTCACTCCATGGGAACGCTCCCTTAAATGCTAATCCTATTGTTAAAGCTGGATTCAAATGTGCCCCACTAATTGATCCAACCGCATACGCTGCAACCGCTACTGCTAAGCCCCAGCCCATTGTAATAACAATCCAACCTGAATCTTTCGCAAACGATTTCTTTAAACTTACACCAGCACAAACGCCGCCACCAAGTACGATTAACAACGCAGTCCCTATTAACTCTCCTAAAAATGCTGACATAGTATCCCTCCACAATCAATTTAAACGCTTCCAAATGTGATAGAGGTAAAATGAATGGCCATTCGTTTTTGTCAAAAGAAAAAGACCCACAGCTTGCACGCTTCTATATAAATTTATATAGAAACAATGAAATGTGGATCTCTACTTTTCTCCGTCACGTTTATTAACTTGTCTATAATGTTAACTGTAAATGAAAGCGGTGTCAACGAAAAAATTCACATTTTCGTCACTTTTTTTGGTAATGTTTCCATAGTTCGCGTTTTGATGTCGTAATTGCTGTCGCACCAGCGTTTAAAGCTCTTTCCACATCTTCTACAGTACGAATAAAACCACCCGCTAAAATCGGTACACCAGTACGCTCTTTCACTTCAGCAATAACATCCGTTAATGCTCCAGGAAGTACCTCAATATAATCCGGTTTCGTCTTATCTAAAAGATTGCAGCTCTTCTCCATCGCACTCGAATCGATTAAAAAGATGCGTTGTATTGCCACAACACCTTTTTGCTTCGCCTTCATAATAACGCTCGCCTTTGTTGAAAGTAACCCGTACGGTCTAAACTCCTGACATAAATATTCCGTCGCATGCCCATCACTCTGCAAACCATGAATTAAATCCACATGTAAAAACACCTTTTTACAATATTGCTTCGCAAGCGATATAACACTCTTCAATTGACCGACATGAATATCTAAAATAACAATATATTCATACGAACTATGTAATAGCTTTTCCAAATCTTTAATTTGCCTCACTGCCGGCAAAATCTTCTGTTCATGAAATTCCATTCTCTATATCCCCTTCTTTATGTCATCCTATCCTTTATAGTACACAATTTAAGTGAAAAGAACAGCTAGTGTAGGGGATTTCTTTCAAATCTTTCCTCTATCTATATATTTTCTTCAACTTATCCGATCCCATACCACCTATAATCATGAATGCAAGGGGTAAAAGATTCATTACATATGGCGCATCTGCTACAATTGTAATACTTGCTCCTGCAAACTTATTTAGCATCCATACAACGATTTTTGCAATAAACAAAAATACCCCTATCATAAATAGACTATCAAAAAACACCTTCCATTTTGGATACGCCAATTGCTTACTATCTTCAATTACTTTCTGCGTCAATTCTTCATCACCCCTTAGCAATTCATCAATTGTAATACCGAACAGATCACTTAAATGAATAATAATTTCAATGCTCGGATAGTTCTTTCCCGTCTCCCATTTCGAAACAGATTGCCTACTCACATGAAGTTTTTCAGCCAAATCATTTTGTGACCAATTTCGTTTTTCTCGTTCTTCTTTTAAACGTTCGCTAAAAATCACACTGTGTTTATCACCTCTCTACGTCTAGTATGGACAAATACATAATGAGGAGTAAAGCGAGTTGTCGTTGCGTTAGCTGTGCAACTTGTGCGTTACACCTGAAAATAAAGCTATGTAGTATGTCGATTTCATATATTTTTCTTCTATAATAATTTCCCAAACAATAATACAACGAACAGATACTAGTTAAGACTAGATTAGGCATAAAAAATACGCCATCCCTTCTTATCAGTCTCCAGAAAGAATAACGCAAATTTTCATTTTTACTCATCATTTTTCGGACTATATGAAAACCCCGGATATTTCACAACAGGCCTCTTCTCCTTACGCAGGGAATCCATTACTTGCGGGCCAACATGTATATTACTCTCCACTATTTCTCTAGGAGTCAGTGCCATCCATTGATTTAACGATACATCTTCAAAACGATTACTTCTGAACATCTCTAAAAACCATAATGTTTCGGTACCTGTATTTTGAATATAATGCCCCGTCGCAAACGGTACATATCCGACATCGCCAGCTCTATAATCAAATGTACGAGCGGTACCATTTCCAAGAAACACAGTCATTCTCGCTTCCCCTGTCAAATAATATTGCCATTCATCATTATTCGGGTGCCAATGAAGTTCTCTCATTCCACCAGGCTCAACCTCAACGAGCGCTGCTGCGATTGTTTTGGAAATAGGAAAATTTGTAGAATCTACAATTCGAACGCTACCACCAGGCGTCTTAATCGGCTTTTGTTTTAACAGTTCATGTTTAAATGTTAAAGGAACTTCTCCTTTCGGTGATTGAATTTCCTGACTTTCAAGCGAACCTGGCACCTCTCCTTGATAAATATAAACTTGATCTGAAGGGATAGAATGAAAAGCACTCTCAGGTACTCCAAAATTAGCCGACAACACTTCTTTTGGCGTATGCGCAAACCAATCAGAAATAGCTAAAGTAGATAAATCAGAAAAATGTCCATCATCGAAAACAAGTAGAAATTCACAATGTTCCAATCCTTGAATGGAATGCGGAATACCAGGCGGAAAATACCAAAGATCACCTGGTCCAACATCAGCAATAAAATTCCGTCCATTTTGATCAACAGCCGTTATGCGCGCCCGTCCTAAAAGCATATACGCCCATTCCGCTTCTTTATGCCAATGTAGTTCTCGTACTCCACCGGCCGTTAAACTCATATTTACTCCCGCAATCGTCGTCGAAACCGGTAGTTCCCGAGCAGTAATCTCCCGAGACCACCCGCCTTGTTTCAAAATCATAGAAGTGTCCGAGAATGAAAACTTCAAGTTAGGAACTAACCCTGCATCCGTTATAGGCGGAACAAGCATATTCGGATTTTGAATATCCCGCATAACATTACGAGGTCCAGAATCAATCGCACCCGCTCCGTCGCTGCGGATTGGTTGTGGCACATTCCCTCCCGCTTCATTAACAGTACGTTTCTTCATGATTACACTCCTTTTTCATCCGATTAGTAAGTAAAAAATCTCCATCATAGTGTATGAATTGGGCTTTGGATGGTTACAGTTACTATGGTTTAAACCGTGAAAAAACGCGTCTACTATTGTTATTTTTTATCGGAAATTCAATATTCCCCATCAAATCTTCTTGTTCATTTCTCAACTTATACTAGTATGTTTAGCGCTTAGGAAGACCAAAAAAAATAAACTAGAACTAACAAAAAACCCTGTAAAATTTATTACAGAGTTTTTCACCAATTATTTATTGTTTTACATATCGAATACGAACATTATCGTCCATTTGATAAATTTGTAATGTGTTTCCATAACTAATTCCTAACTCTTCACTTGCACCAACTGCACCCACAAGTACCCCTTAAAATAATTTATTCTTAGTTGGTTTTACTACCGATACTCTTCGCTGCCTCTTCAAACAGTTTCGAACCTTCTTGTGCTTTACTTAATGATTGATGCATTTTACTTTCGTCTTCTTGGTCCAATGCATCAAAGAGAAGTTGAAAACAATCCGCATATAGTTCCATCGACTGCTTTATCTTCGCCTGTTCTCCCTGTAACTCAGGAGGCGCTTGTAGATTCTTCAGTTTCGTTGCAGTTGCCTTTGCTCCACCTAAACTCAGTTGTACTTCACTTTTCTTTTGTTTATATGATTTTACGTCTGAATCTGCTATTCCTTCAATTAATTTCATTGTATCTTCAATTTGAGTAGCACTATTTATGATATCTGCCTTGTACCTTTCAACATCTGAACCAGTTACCTTACCAGTTGAAGAACTAGAAGAAGTTGAATTATTTGAAGAAGAACTTGGTTGACTACTTGATGAACTACTGTTTGTACCTTCACCTTTCGCTACAGATAAGCTATCCTCTTTCTTGCTATCAGTTGACTTACTCTCTTTTTCAGAAGTCTTATTCTCTTTCTCTACCTTTTGCGTTTCTTCTTTCTTTGGCTCAGCTTTCTTACCATCAGTTTCAATTGTAATACAACCACTCAATAACATAACTGGTAACGCTAAACTTACTAATTTCTTTGCTTTCATGATTACTAATACCCCTTTATTTGTAAAATGTAGTGCAAACAAGTTAATATACTTAACTAATAAATTTCCCCCGAATAATTTATTAAAATCTACTATCCATAGATTTCCTGTATATTCATAATCTTTCCATATATATCATTTTACAAAGAATTACATATTTGGTCAAAGGGATTTATGTAGTCCTTAAAAGAAAATTTTAATCACAAAGAAAAGAAGCTAACAATAAATTGTTAACTTCTCAATCGAAAGTAAAATACTATCTTTCCTTATCTTCTAATATCTAGGTTGTGATTGGATATTTGTAAGATGAACATCATACATATCAATGATTTCAAGAAATCTATCAGCTTCACGGAAAACATGGTCTGCTAATAACGGATGAATGATACTCTTTATTTTACATTGCTCAATTAAATCACGTGCTGTTTTCTTAAAATCCCGAAGAGATGCAACCGACACACGATTTTGATCTAAAAATTGATCTAAAAGAGGGGCTGTTTGGGATTGTGGTTTCATAGATTCTAAGTCAATTGCTTGATACATCAATTCATCAAAATCATTGCTAAAATTCCGCGCTGTATCTACAAGCTTTCTTTCCGATGGATCAAGAAGATGGCCAATAAATTTAGCATGGTCTGCCATAATCCGTAAAAAGAAAACATTTTCTTTAATAATAGCATCAGGAAGCGCATCTAATTTACCTTCATTTAATTGTATTAAACGTTTTCTAAAATAATCAGCTTCCCTACTTGTATGGTCAACTAAAAGTGGAAAGTTATTTTGTCCTGGCAATTTACATGTGAGAATTAATCCTAAAATTTTTCGTTTAAATCCCCAAATATTAGTTGCGGCTTGTTGTACTTCTGCATTAAATCTTTTTATTTGCTCAGGATCTGTTTCATTTGTATAGGAATGCGCTATTTGTTCAATATGTTCAAACAATCGATAAAATTGATTCGCCTCTTCGATTAGTTGAGTATCCTCGCACCTAAATCCTAAACGAAGAAAAAAAGAATGCTCCTTCATGATTCTAGACCAAAAACGAATTTCATTTAATGAACGCTCAACAAACATTACAGATGTAACACCTGTATCCGGATGTAATGAAGTTTCATCCCTATGCATTGTTAATCCCCCCCCAGTAAAATCCCCACTAGTTCCATTCTTATGAGTAAAAAAATATATAAATACCATCAATAAAAGTTTATGATGACTCTCTTATACATGTAAAATTAAACTAATATAACCTTAGCTTGATGAACATATACTGCTCCCGCAGAAGAAAAAAAGCTACCACCGAGATGTAAAATCCTACTAGGTGGTAACCTTTCAAAATTTCTATTAAAGCCATACCGAATCTTTATCACTTTCCTGATTACGTTTCTCACGCTCTTCTTCTAAACGCTTCATATATACTTCGCCTTCTTTTTCAATAAACTCATTATCCATATCTTGCTCTTTTTTCGAAGTATATAAAACCATGTAGCCACTTAGTACAATCCCGACAATCACAAGATACACCCACCATGGTAAAGTTTCCAAATCACTTCATTCCTTTCCTTAGACAAGCCTTATTAGTTTCACTTTATGAGGAAAGAAGTGGATTTATGCTTAAAATTTTTATTGTGGATGCTTCGCGAAAAATGCTTGTACATATTCCATAAACTCAATTGGTTCTTGACGAAACGGTGCGTGGTATCCTTTTTCAATAATATGAAACGTACTATTTGCAAATAGCCCATGATACAGTTCACCATTTTTCCAAGAAACCCTCTTATCGTGTCGTCCCCATATAATTAAAGTCGGCACCTTAATCTTATCGGCTTCCATCGCGATGCGGCGCTCTCTCATTTTCGTAAGCTGATCATAATGCTCTTTATCATCACGACTATTTTTTACTTCATTTTTATTATACTTCGTAATCTCGGTTACAGTTTGTAAGTCCGTCGATAGCGGTGGTACTTCATAACTTTCTTTTTGCTGGAAAGACTCTATCCCTGTAGCATCCGCCAAGATGAGATGCGTCACTGCATCCGGATATAAATACGCTAAATTGAGAGTCATCTCTCCGCCCATCGAATGACCAAGTACTGCGAATTGATCATACCCGAGCTTCTTCATTAACTTATAATATAAATTCACTTGCGCAGGAAACGAATACTGAAAATCAACCGGCTTAGAAGAACGCCCAAATCCTAAAATATCAACCGCAATAATCGTATGATCTCGCACTAGTTCCGGATAAATATCACTAAACCCATCAGAAGAACCACCAAACCCATGCAACATGAGTAACGGAGGTTTCCCCTCACCAATTTGCTTAAAATAAATCGTCTGCCCATCAATTTGCGCCATACTCTCTTTCGTATTCAGCTTCATCATAACAGTATCTTTCACTTCTTCAACCTTCGCAATCGGCTTATCAACGAAGTTACATACGATAAGCAAAACAAGCACAATACCGCTAATCAAATAAAACTTAAACCGTTTCAAAGTTCCCGTCTCCTTTCTCAATTTGCTATTTAAAGTTTTTACATTTTTTGGTTGTTTTATGTTTTCTTTTTAATTGTAACTAAAACAGTTACAATTATACTAAAAAAATATAACTCATTTCTATTACTAATGGTTATTCTGTAACTATTATAGTTACAGATTTAAAGTAAGTCAATTCTTTTCTCTACATGACCTGAAAATAGAAAAAGGGACTTCATGTTGAAGTCCCTTTCTTTGTTATTATAGTTGGCTTACTCCGCCGCCGTCGCCTTTATTATCTGCTGGTGCTCCTCCTGTGTCGCCAATGTTAACGTAGTCTGGTCTTGCTGGTGCTCCGCCACCATCACCTCTATTTAAAGCATGTTGTTCAGACTCTGTAAAAGCAGTAAGCCCTAATGAAAGTAGTATTACTAAACCTGCTATCAATACATTAATTTTTTTCATTTATTTTAGCGCTCCTTCTTTTAAAAGTTTTTTTCGAGCTTGGCTACTAATATAAAAGTATTTACTAGCCTTTTCATGTTTTTCTTCTTGATAAAATTTATAAGCTAATATTTCTGCGTATTCCTTAACACAATCTAAAAGGGAGTGTTCTTCAAAATACGAAATACTTTCCACAGTTACTTTCTCTAACTCATTAGCACTCGAATTAATATTTAATTCCTTCAATATCATAAAGCGATGTTGAAATTCTTTATTTTGCAACTCATTACAAATTTTCAGCCCTAGTTCTATTAAGTTATTAGCAATTTCTATTTTGCCCAGTTTATAATTTTCCTCTGCTTCAGTAAAAATCGCTTTAAAATGCTTAGGCATTTTCTTAGTCACTTCACTTAAATGTCTAATTGCCAAATCTGATAAATTCTGACTACTATATAACCACCCTAAGTTACTTCTAACCATTAAAATATGTTTTTCTTCTTTATCATGTTGTTGAAGTAAATGGATTGCGGTATTAAAACTTTCCTCCGCTAACTCAAACTGTTTAAAATCAATACAACATAATCCTATGAAGTTATGGCACAACGCCACGTTTCCTTCGTAACCTTTATGTTCACAAAATATTTCTTTCGCCTTTTTGATATAATCTAAAGCTAACATTTGCTGATATACTTGATAGTAAAAATATCCCATCCGATAATTAAACTCCGCATGTTCTATCGGATCTGCAATATATTTCAATAACTTCTCAGCTTGCTCATACTGTTCTTTCGCTTCGTTATAATTTGAAATTAATGTGCAATGAAACCCTTTAAAAAAGTGATAATAATAAGCTAAAAAGCCCTCTGTTGGAATTTCGAAAGATTCCACTTTATCAAAACTATCTTCTCTAACTGAAATCCAATCAACTAATGCATCATATCTAAAATTCAACAACGCATGATAAAGTAATACATCCTGATCCACATCCAACCCACTAATCTTACTTTCAATCTCCTCTTTCATTTCTGTGGCCTTCTCTATATTTTGCTGCAACATTACACGATACCAATCATCTAAAGAATGTTTCATTTGCTCCCGCGTTACTACATCTGCTCCCATACACTCGCATCCCCTTTTCTCCAAAATTACAAAATTAGGATTTTTATACAATTATTAAAATTGTATATTACCACTCCTTTTCTATGTATTGAAAAATAATTATTAGAAAATTCAATATTTTAATTAATTATACCAAACTTTTCCTTTTTAATAACTTGAGAAATAATTGTCAGAAAACTTACTAGGATAAATAAAAAAGCAAGTAGTTCCAGCACTCCGCTAAAACTACTTGCTCTCCTACTTACTATCTCTATTTTTACTCTTTAATAAATTCCTTCGTACTTCTCACTGTATCAATTGGACGAACTAATTTTTCAATTTCTTCACGTTTTGGCTCTAGGAATAGAGGTAAAGATAATTTTTCGCCAAGTGTTTCGTATGGCTCATCTCCCATAAATCCTGGGCCGTCTGTTGCAAATTCAAATAAGATTTGTGGTGCAACTCTTGCGTATAATGATTCAAAGAAATGACGGTCTACATAACCAGATGAAGGAAGTCCAACGCTACTGATTCTCTCAATCCATTCTTCTAATACAGCGCGATCTTCTACGCGGAATGCAGCATGGTGAACCGTACCAAAACCTTGTCGTGCTTCTGGAAGAACCGTATTATGTTCTACAATGACAGAAGCACCGTTTCCACCTTTATTCACTTCAAATAAATAGAATTCTCCTTCTTGCGCAACCTCTTTAAATAATAGAACTTTCTCTAACACTTCTTTGAAGAAACTAAAGTTTGCAATACGGATGAATACAGGCCCTAAACCAGTAATTGCATATTCTAATGGAACTGGTCCGTTTTGCCATGGTGTACCTGATTCTATACCGTTATCAAGCTCATCTGAAATTAATTGATATTGTTGGTCATCAAAGTCAACGAAAGAAAGAGTTTTCTTACCAAATTGCTCTTTAATTCCTGTATGTTCTACTTCAAGACGGTCAAAGCGTTTCACCCAATATGCTAATGCTGCATCAGTCGGAACACGGAATGAAGTTTTTGAAATTTCATTTGTACCGTGTACACCTTTCGGAACACCTGGGAAGTCAAAGAATGTCATATCTGTTCCTGCACTACCTTTATCATCTGCAAAGAATAAATGATACGTTTGAATGTCATCTTGGTTTACTGTTTTCTTAACTAAACGCATTCCTAAAACGTGAGTGAAAAACTCATAGTTTTTTTCTGCACTACTTGTAATCGCTGTAACGTGGTGAATTCCTTTTAATTGGTTCATTTTATATTCCTCCAATGGGTTTCATTTATATGTTAAAGTTGTATATTTTCTTCTATTACTTCTCTTCAATAGGTGCTAAATTCGCTTCAATCTCTGCACGCTGATTTTCTAAGAACGGTGGTAAATCAAGTTTTTCTCCTAAATGTTCTACATCTCCATCAACTGTAAACCCTGGTCCATCTGTCGCAATTTCAAATAGGATTCCGTTTGATTCACGGAAATATAAGCTTTTAAAGTAGAAACGGTCAATGATTCCTGAAGAATGGAAGCCTCTTTGTTTCACTTGTTCTTCCCAATAGGCAAGCTCTGCATCGTTTTTCACGCGAATTGCTAAATGGTGGATGCTACCGCGGCCTGGTTTTTCAGTAGGACCATCTAAATATTTCACAACGATTTCTCCAAAAGCCTCTCCTTTAATGGACTGAAAAATTGCTTCCTCTTCGCTTCGGCTAACCTCTGTATAACCAAACATCTCTGTAAGTGTACTCGCCATTTTATCAAGTCTACGAACTGTCATTTCCACAGAACCCATTCCTTGAATTTGATGCTTTGCAGGAACTTCTGATTTCTCCCAAGTTTCCCAGTGCTCTACTTTTTCTCCGTTTGAAACGAGTAGTACTAAGCGAAGACCTTCAGCATCCTCAAATTGTAAAGCAGGACGATTTGCATATGTTGTCATCTCACTATGTTTCACATCAAATTTCTCAAATCGTTCTTTCCAGTAATGTAAGCTTTCCTCTGAAGGAACGAGTAATCCAATTCGAGTAATCGCATTTGTACCGCGATATGTTCTTCCTACTAAAGGAATTTCAAAAAATGATAACTCTGTACCCGGACTTCCTGTTTTATCTCCGTAAAATAAATGATACATTGACGGATCATCTTGGTTTACTGTCATTTTCACACGACGTAATCCAAGTACATTTTTATAAAAGTGATTATTTTCATTTGTATTTTTCGTAACCATTGAAATGTGATGATGCCCTTTAATTTTATACATTTGTAATTCCTCCACTTCATTTTACTAGTCAAGTGATGATAAAAAAATAATATGTTTTTTTAGCTGTTCAATTTATTCTCATTATGTTTTTGTAAATTCATCTTAGTTTTTACTGCATAAGTTACTTTCGTTTTTAACTCGAAAACAACTGAGTGTATGTTTTTCATATGACTCAATCGCTTTCGTTACTATCACTTTACAACTCAAGTGATTAAAAAGCAAGTAATTTATCTCAAATTCGAGATATTTTTTTATTGGATAACATTTTGAACTGGAGAATGATAAAGTGAAGGCTAATAATCAGTGGGGGTTTTACTGTCCATTATCGCGGGATAAAGTATTCATACGAAGAGTAGACAACTTCTCCCCTTTAAAAAGGTTTATTACATGGTGAAAAGGAATATTATCCATAAAAGAAAGGGGTTAATTTATGAATAAAAATATATCATTACTGACCTTATCATTATTCCTATATCTATCCGCTTGTTCGACTGAGACAAACACTGGTAGTACATCTACTACTGAACAACCAAAAGGAAAAACTGCCTCAATACAACAAGAGGAAAATCATAAACCTATTTTCTTTCAAGGAAAGGAAATAAAGAAAATTGAGCTTATATCCGCTAAGGTAAAAAATAAAAAAGCAGTTATAAATCTAGAGTTTGATCAAATTATTAAATCCATGGAACATACAGGAATAGATAAGGATCGAGAAAGAGTTATTCCTCTTTTGCTAGATGATGAGGCCAAAGCAAATATTGATTATCAAATGAATGTAAATTACCAAGATGGTTCCAATGAAACATATTTAATTTGGCTAGAGGATAAAAAAGTTGTAATTGCTCGTCAAGATCATGAAGAACAAAAAAATCTAGAACATTACATAATAAGGGATACAGATGCTCAACAAATATTACGTTTATTTAAGAACAATGTAGAATAACAATAAGCTGCCCATATGGACAGCTTATTGTATTTTTTGCTTAACATATTTTTTCTGAAATGCTGGCGGTACTCAATTTAAAAGTTGATATGCCCCCATTCTAGTGGCAAGATATGTTTTATTAGTTCTTCGTTACACCCATGCGAACTTCTTAACTATTTTATTTCATTTTTAATAAAGTGAAACTTTAATCAGTGGGGGTTTTCTTCCCCCCCACTGATTATCAGCCCTCACCAATCGGACTTTTATGGGCAGCCCGACCCCCACCTAAATTCTTTGCTTTCGCTGAATTTTGAGTTAGGGGTCTTACTGCCCATTAAAGCGGGATAAATTGAAATTTAATGACTTAACATTATGCTTATCTTAGGAGCGAGGTATTTTATCGGTGAGTGTATACAAACCATGTAATGCTTGCTGTTAATAATGCTGACGAAATCAAAGCTGTAAGAACACTATATGTTTGCCACATAAGTATTGTTGACCAATCGAAAGCGCAGCACAGTATACCCAGAGCAATCGTAGCGATCAGGAAAATAACTGTTACGGTTATTCTCTTTTTTGTCATTGGCTGTCGCTCATTCGTTCTCCTTCTGCGTAATCCTAAGAGAAATAGCAAAACGGCCAATAGGCAAAAAATAATTGTGATAGACGACAAAATGATATCCAAAAGCTGTGTGCCGCTTATTTCATATGACTGAGTTAGATTGCCTTCTAATATATCTTTAACTTTTAGTACCATGTTTGTATTGGTATTTGTGCCGTTGCTCAGCAAGGAGACGGCTGTTCGTTCATTTGGCAGTATGACTACTTCGGTTCTGAAATTTGGATTGCCCCCAGTGTGTTCTATAATCGTTTGATCGGCATTTACGGACCAACCTGCCGCATAATACATACCGTTGACAGCCGAAACAGACATATCACCCCTATGTGATTTTTCGATAACCGTGTGAAATATTTCGGGTATGTCCTGCACGATACCCATCTGTATGCCCATCCAACGAGCCATATCTTTTGTATTAGAAATGATGTAGCCTGCGGGTTTATTCCCAGCATAATCCGGAGCTTTAAATGGAGTTGTCATAAAAAAGGAAGAACGGTAGCCCTGTGCCAACTGTCCAGTAGCTTGAGCAGCTTCTTTATAAACATACGTCTGGTGAAGACCTAACGGTTGAAATACCTGTTCCTTCATAAAGTCTTCATAGCTTTGTCGCGACACAATCTCAATAACCAAACCCAATACGTCATAATTAACGGTTCCATAGTTATACTGTTCACCGGGAGGGAACGCCAATTCAGCATCCACGAGCATTTCCACAGTCTTTTGCAACATATCCGGTGTATTGCCTTGTGGAATATTTTGAAGATGCCTAATATTTGTTAGACCACTGGTATGGTGAAGAAAGTTATTTAGTGTAAGACTTTGCATATCAACAGGTTTCCCTTGATACTTTAATGTAAACCAAGGTAAATATTTTTGGACAGGGTCAGTCATTGAAAGCAGCCCTTGCTCTTCCAATAGCATAATACCCATACCGGTAAAAGCTTTACTGACCGAGGCTAACTCATAGAGTGTATTTTCACTTGCAGACAACCCCTTTTCACGGTCTGCATACCCTGAAGAAAAGTAGAACACTTCATCATCAGCAAGTATTGAGATTGACATTCCCGGCACACCTGATATACGACAGGCATCATCTAGCAACGCTTGTATTGCCGCAGATTGCGAATCTGACAACGCATAACTTTGTGTTGCAAATCCTGAGAATAATATAAATATCGTTAATACAAAAACAATAATCTTTTTCATAAACTCTCCTTTTTGGAAAAATTATAAGAGAATAATATAAATAACCTCCTTTTACAACTACGAAACTAAATTTTAATGTATCTTTCTATTCACCTGTATAATATCAAATAATTGCGAATAGTTACACTTGAACGAACAGATGGATGTAATTTGAAACAACTTTAAAGAGCCTTGCTACGTAGAATGTAGTAAGGCTCTTAGCTTTTTAATAATCAAAATTCAATAACTTTATTATCATTATACAACAGCCTCACTAAGCGTATTAACACTTAATGAGGCCACTTTATTCACACTATTAATTATGGAACGTCGGCTTATAGAATGAACGATTATCAAGAGCAAAGACACGCTCTGTGTACTCGCCTGGTTTTGTGCGTCCTAATGCACGGTCCATCATGTTCATTTTTGCATCTAAGTTATCGATGTAATGCAGAATTTCTGCTTCTTTTACTAATGGTGGTTTTGGGCTACCCCATTCTGCTTTTCCGTGGTGAGAAAGAACGATGTGTTGAAGAATCAATACTTCTTCTGCATCGATTTGCAATTCGTCTGCTGCTTTACCAATTTCGTTCACCATAATAGAAATGTGGCCTAGTAAATTTCCTTCTAACGTATACGTTGTAGAAATTGGGCCAGATAGTTCGATTACTTTACCAAGGTCATGTAAAATAACGCCTGCATATAGTAAGTCTTTATCTAACGATGGATATAGATTTGAGATAGCTTTCGCTAAATCAAGCATTGATACGACGTGATAAGCTAGTCCAGATACGAACTCGTGATGGTTCTTTGTCGCTGCTGGATAGTCTAAAAATTCGTTTTGATGCTTATTTAATAAATGTCTTGTTAGACGCTGAATGTTCGGGTTTCTCATTTCAAATATGTATTGCGTAATTTTCTCAACCATATCTTCTTTTTTCACTGGTGCTTTTTCTACGAAGTCTGAGATATCTGTTACTTCATTTTCATTCGCAACACGAATTTGTTTCACACGTAATTGAATACGTCCTTTGTAGTTTAAAATATCACCAGCTACTTTCACGATTGTTTCCGCTACATATTGTTTCTCAACTTCTGGTGATACGTCCCATAGCTTCGCTTCAATGTCTCCACTTGGATCTTGTAAGATTACTGTTAAAAATGGCTTTCCATTGCTTGCGATACCTTTTGTCGCTGTTTTAATTAACAAGAAAATATCGACTTGTTCACCAACTTCATATTCTGCAATTTTCTTTTTCATTCGAATTCCTCCACCAAATCAGTTACTTTTAGTATAGCACACTACAACTCATTTTCTTTACGCATATGTGTTAATTTTATAATCTGTTTTTCTGTAAAATACGCGAGTAAATGCGCATGACATGTAAAGAATATGACTTGTCTATCCTTTGCAATTTCCTTTATAAGTTCAATCGTTCGATTCGTCCTTACCGCATCAAAATGCACGAAACTATCATCAATAATAAATGGATAATCATGTTCGAATGTTTTCGCGAGTGCAAATCTCAGCGATAAATATAACTGCTCCGCTGTCGCTTGGCTTAGTTCATGACTGTAAAAACGCATACCGTCGTTACGTTCAACGATAAACGGTTCTGCCTCTGACGGTGAAAAGATTTTACTATAGCGTCCGCCTGTTAAATAGACGAAATACTCTTCTGATTTTTGTAAAATACGAGGAAGATGAACTTCATGATAATAGTGCTTCGTTTTCGTTAACACTGTCTTTGCGGCCGCATAAGCAGCCCACTTCTTCACTTGTTCACGCACTTGCGCTTTTTTCATTTCCCATTCATGCATTAAATCGCCGTACGTACTACCTTCTTCTAAATTCGCAATTTCCATACGATGTTTCGCAATACGCTCTGTCAATTCTTTCTCTTGCGCCAGACAATTTTGCACGACTGTCATTTCTCTCTTTAATTTCTCTTCATAACCGTCAGCTTCATAATGTTCAGCTAATGATAAACTCGTTAAACGCTGTTCTAACAGATCAATTTGCGGTAATAAACGCCCGACTTGCTGCGCAGCATCTTCACGTTTTTCTGCCAGTTTACCTGCTTTTAAAAACATCTCTTCATCTGTAGAATGTGCGATATGCCATAAACTATCTCGTTCTACTAACAGTTGTTTTAATTGCTCTTGCATGAACTCATATTCTTCTTGCCATTCCACAAGCTTCTCTTTTAACTGCTTACAAGTTTGGCGCTTTTCTTTCTCATTTTGCATACGGATTTGCGCCTCGTGCAGCTTACTATACTCCGCACTACCGATAACAGTTTCTAGTTTATGTTCAAATTGCGAAATCATTTCATATAATGAAGATTTCCGCTCACTTTGTTTCTCTAACTCGCGATATAATTGCTGCATTTTTCCCATACGCTCAAACGCCGGCAATATGTGTGCATACGTATAAAATTCAGGGAACATATAGCGCACTTTATACACATCGACTTGTTCTCCCGCCTGGAACTTTTCTCTCTCCCATTCCTCATACGATGAAACGACTTTATCATACGCTCGTTCCAACTGCTGTAACTTATACGACTCGCGCTCAAATAACTTCCGAACCTCTTCATCTTTTTCTAACTGATAACGAACAGACATCGCTTCTTCACTTTGTCTCCCGCCAGCACTTTGCTGAAGTGTAAGGAACTCTTCTTGTAATCCACTTGATGGATCTTTATATAAAACAAGGGCGAGAACAATCCCTACAAAAACAATGACACTAATAAATAAGAGCGCTCGGTTATCTATAAATAAGCTTGTGAATAAAACAAGCGTGTTAATAAGAAGTAACAGAAGACAAACTCTTTGCCACTGCTTTTTCTTTTGCTTAGCTGCTCCTGCTTTTTCCTCATACTTACGCTTCATTCTCTCTGCGCCCATACCGATAAACGCCGCATCTTGGAATGATTTCTCTTTCTCAACTAACACATTTCTCTCTTCATCCACTAACATTTGTTTCTTAATCTGTCTTATATTTTCTTCTTGTTCTTCTAATTGCTCTTGCGCTACTTTAAAACGATCATCAAGCTGTGCTTTTTGCGTTTCTAATTCACGCGCCTTTTGCACTGTTTGCGTAATTAACTCTTTCGTTGCCAAACTCATATCAAACGACAGAACTGTTTCCTTTTCAAAAGTAGCACCAATTTGTTGTTCTAGTTCTGCGATTTCTTCTTTTATATTCGTAATACTTCCTGTCATATCACGCATTTCTTGGCGTGCATTTTCGTAAGACATATGCTGCATACGAAGTTCTTCTACATAACTTTCTTTTTGTAAAAAATCCTCATCTATTTGAATTGATTCTATTTCCGATTGCACATTCTCAATTTTTTTATAGAGCGAATCAACTTGTAATTGGAGCGGCTCCATCTTCGCTTTAATTCCTTCATAACGCGCCATTCCGTTTACAGGAAACTGCCCGCTCTCGTTCTCTAACACTTTCTCATGCGCACGTTTTTCAATAACGAGTGGCTCAAGCGCTGCTAATATTTCATAATCTTGCTTTCGTTTTTCTGCACTCTCTTTTTCCCCGCGAACAGAAGCAAGCTTCTCTTCACTTTCTTTTAACTGCTCCACTTGTTTTTCATACGTGCCGATTTTCCCTTGCCACTCTTTCATCTTCTCTTCAAGTTTCTTCATCTCTTGCAATGACACGTTAATTTCTGGTTTACGACCACTCGGCTTGAAGCGCTGGTCCATTTCTTTTTCTAGCTTTT
Source organism: Bacillus cereus group sp. BfR-BA-01349 (assembly GCF_022663795.1). Lineage (NCBI taxonomy): Bacteria > Bacillati > Bacillota > Bacilli > Caryophanales > Bacillaceae > Bacillus > Bacillus cereus group sp. BfR-BA-01349. The sequence goes on along the minus strand of NZ_JAKUGE010000025.1, from coordinate 44,997 downwards.
TATCTAACTGCAATAGCGCATCACTTCCGACTGCACTTGCCGAAAATAAATAATTGCCAATATCCGCTTCGCCGAGCTGATGAATGTTTTGAAGCCCATGCATATCAAATGAAAAGACAGATTCAAATAAACTTTCATTCATCCCGCTTAATATATCGTTTAAAATTTCTTCTCCGCCCGTTTTCCCGTCTTCAAAATAAACGATCACCTCGCCAGCTGCCGTCTTTGGCAATCGCTCAATTTTCAAACGACCGTACTGCTCCGTTTGCACAATGATCGCACCGCCATATTTTCCGCCTTCTTTCGGCTCATAACGGCGCTGTCCTCTCGTCGGAAAACCGAATAAAATACTTTTCATAAATGAGCGAATTGTCGATTTCCCCGCTTCATTTTCACCGTATAACACTGTCAGCAAGGAAAGATCCATTTCCACATTTTCTAATTTTCCGTACCCATAAATATGGAGTTTTTCAATTCTCATTTTTTATCCCTCTCTTGCTGGAATAATTGTTCTAAAATAATATTTTCTGCTTCCTTCTGAATCTCTTTCTTCTCTTCTTCTGTAAAAGATTCAATACTATTACGCGCTACAGGAGATGTCCAAATAGTTCGCAATACTCCGTCCATATTAGTGAAAGCTTCTAACTCCTTTAGCACACTACCGACGAAATGATTTTCCGCTTTCAAACGTTCGATTTCCGCAAAAGAAACCGTCTCATTTTTCCACTTCATCGCATATACGAAGTCTTTTCGCTCTTCTCCAGATGCTAAAATGTGAAAAATCTCTTCCACACGCTTTTCGTCGCGCAAATAAGGGGAAAGTGGGCCTTGTCCTGTAAATACGACAGTTAATAACGTACCTTCCTCTTCTCTTCGGCATTCATTCATCGCAGTAGATATGCTTGTCATAAGTTCATCAACAGTTTCAAGTCCATCAATACAAACTTCGATTTCATCCCATACAACATCTGCCGTATGGAAAAATGAACACTGCGTTCCTTGTTTCGTAAGTTCAATAAGGTACGCACCCTTCTCGCCTGTTTCCTTACGATGACGACCTTGTATGTTCCCTGGATAAATAATGTATGGTTCTTCTGATAAAATTTCACGTTTATGTATATGGCCAAGAGCCCAATAATCAAACTGTTTTTCTTTCAACTCACGAATTTGAAACGGTGCATAGCGGTTATGCTCTGCATCTCCTTCCACACTTCCGTGAAGCATACCAATATGAAAAGTCGCATCACTCATTTTCGTATACTGCGCTGTCATATTATCCGTTACCGCTTGCTGCAAATAACTAAAACCATAAATAGAAGCTAATAGCTCACCATTTTTATAAAATGATTTCTCTTCTACATAAGGCTCAGTAAATACATGAACATTTTCCGGAAACTCAATTGCTGCCCAGCTTCCCCCTAAATGATCATGGTTACCGTGAATAATAAAAACAGGGATATTGTATTGCGAAAGTCTCTTCATTTGCTCACGCACAAACACTTGCGCCCTCAAACTTCTCGTCTCCGCATCATACAAATCCCCAGCTAGTAATACGAAATCAACGCGCTCTTGAATCGCTTTATCAACAATACGCTCAAATGATTCAAACGTACTTTGCTTCATTCTCTCCCAAACAGACTGCGCAACATTCATCTCCATCCCTTTAAACGGACTATCCAAATGCAAATCAGCCGCATGTATAAACTTTACTTGTTTCACAAATAACGATCCTTTCTATCTTTCAAAAGTTTCATTTTATCAAAATTAAAATCGCTGAAAACTAATAATTATCGAGAATAAAAATATTCTCGATGATTAAAGTTTCATTCTATTTTACCACGCAATGTCATATATTTCTTTGCATATTGTAGCATTTTATGCCAAAATAATTATAAGATTCTGATTTTAATTATTGGAGGGAATTTTCATGGGAGTATACGTTCTAACAGTCTTTGAAAAAGATGGTTCAAAAGCATTAGACGAATCATTCGAGGCGGCAACTGAAAAAGAAGCAAAAGCAAAAGGTGAATCTATTTTACAAGAAAAAGGATTGTATGAAAAAACACATCGCTGTACATCTACTGCAGGTAAGCTCGTTTTATTCCAGCGCTAAAAAAAGAAGCGTCATCCGCTTCTTTTTCACTCTACTATATCTTCGTCACACCACGTAAACACCACATCTAGAATGCGATTACCGATACGTACGCGTTTATTCCATTTACCTGTTTGGATCTGATGTTGCAATTCTGCTTTCATCTTTTCCGTCCAGTCGTGAATCGTTTCACTACCGTCGTACGGATATACGCCTGGAAACTCTTCCTGCAGTAGATGCAAGCTCTCTGCATCAAAATGAAAATGGAAGAAGTAGTTTGCTGTAAGCGATGGTTCTTGCAATTGTAAAAAATGATCATCAATTTGCTTTCTATTTCGATAGAAAGTAAAGATATTCACTTTACTGCTAGTAATTTGGTCAATTTGAATTTCGTGCTTCTCTATAATCACGTCTTGTCCACCTCGTTGTATACTATCTTTAGTATATATGTCTTTTGCAACAAAGTTAACCATTTTCGTGCGAAATTCATTTCCTTCATTATAATTCCTGTACCTCCATATGTAATCAGGATAAATAAAAACAAAGTTGAAGGGGAGCGATCACATGTATTTCGGAAGCAAAGGTTGGTATGTAAAAGAACTTAAAAAATTAGGTATCCGTACTTATGAAGGTAAAAAACTAGAATCTTATCGTACGCATGTGTTGTCTAGTTTACTTGAGAGAATGAAGAAGGCTTCGGCTTAATAGAATAGCAAGAAGTAAACCTGAATATTGGTAAATGATAAAAAACACCTCCTAAATTCGCATACTAAGTATGCAAATTAAATGGAGGTGTTTTTATTAGTTTCACTTTTTCAGGGGCTCTTCAGTTTTCATAAAATATTTTTTGTTTCCGCTGAAACGGATAAGTTTTAATCTCAGCTGTATCTAAATTTTCATGGAATAAATGAATAGCTATAATTTGTCTACAATCGTAGGTATGGTAATAATATGTTCCAGATTCCATACACATTGCACTCGTATAGATGGTATTATCTAATGTTCCGTCTTCTGTTATTACTGCCCCTTTAGGGACCTCACAATTTGATAAGATATGAAAAATAGCCGATATCCCCTCTTCTTCGTTCTCTATACCTTGAATGTTTTGTTTGCCATATGCTGCCCGCACAAATCTTGATGGCGGGGTAAAATCTCCAGGAAGTCCCATCGTTCCTGAACCTTGGCCAAAAGCACTTAATGGTACATCTCCCCACTCCGTTGGCGCAAATGGCTGCGATTTAAGTCCAATATATTGTCTTAAATTTTGTAAATGCCAATTAAACTCCGGACTATTAGTCATCACTCCTAATGGATTGTCATACATTTTTAGTCCATCAGTTGTCGGCTCAAGTACAATACAATCTCCCCATTTATCTGCTAAAATCCAATGTAGCGGTGGGGTAATTCCTAAAACTGGTAATGGTATATCTATAAGGGAAATGTTATCAACAGATTTTTTTAACTCTTCAACAGAATTAAATTGCGTGAGGCTCCAAGCCACAAAATCAAATGGCGCTAAATTCGTTTTATGGTTATCTATACTGTTACTATAAGTAGCGAATCCCGGGAAATAGAGAGTGGCACACGTCATACCAGCTTCATTTACTCCGTCCGCCATAATGACCCTTCCTTCATGATTAATTCCCATTCCGACAACAGCCTTTTTCGCTCGGATAGTTTCACCAGTTATATTGTTCCACTGATAACGCCGAGGAATGATTATTACTTCCTGATTCATATCTAATGTGAAATCCATTGTTCTCGCAAAAAGATGTTGGAAATTTTTAGTTTGTAACGTCAAACTAGTGCACATGAAGAAATCCCCCCATTTTATAGTTATATACACATTTTATAAAATTCTGATAAATACGTAAATTAAAAACCCTATTTATCACTAACAAAGTAACCACCCAAACTAAAAATGCTATAATAAATCCAATCAAACTAAGGGGGCAAATTACTTTGCTTGGAACATGCATTCAATTTCATAAGTTTGGCAATCCAAAAGACGTATTACAAGTTGAATATAAAAATATAGAACCACTGAAAGATAATGAAGTTTTCGTCCGTATGCTAGTTAGACCGATTAATCCATCTGACTTAATTCCCATCACAGGAGCGTACGCTCATAGAATTCCTTTACCTAACATACCTGGCTATGAAGGTGTTGGTATTGTAGAAAATGTTGGCGCTTTTGTTTCTCGAGAGCTTATCGGTAAACGAGTGTTACCTTTACGCGGGGAAGGTACTTGGCAAGAATATGTGAAGACATCAGCTGATTTTGTAGTCCCTATTCCTGATTCCATTGATGATTTCACAGCGGCACAAATGTATATTAATCCCCTTACGGCGTGGGTTACTTGTACAGAAACGTTAAACTTACAGCGTAATGACGTTTTATTAGTGAATGCTTGTGGGTCCGCTATTGGACATCTATTTGCGCAGTTATCCCAAATTTTAAATTTCCGATTAATTGCCGTTACAAGAAATAATAAGCATACAGAAGAATTACTGCGCCTTGGTGCTGCATATGTAATTGATACTTCCACTGCCCCGCTTTATGAAACTGTTATGGAATTAACAAACGGGATTGGTGCGGATGCTGCGATTGATTCTATCGGAGGACCGGATGGAAATGAATTAGCTTTTTCCTTACGTCCAAACGGGCATTTTTTAACGATCGGTCTTCTATCAGGAATACAAGTGAACTGGGCCGAGATTGTCACAAAAGCAAAAGTACACGCAAACATATTTCATTTACGACATTGGAATAAAAATGTGTCAGCATATAAATGGCAGGAGACGTTTCGTCACTTAATTCGTCTAGTAGAAAATGAGCAATTACGTTTTATGAAAGTCCATTCTACATATGACTTAGCGGATGTGAAAACGGCGGTTGATGTTGTGCAATCTGCGGAGAAAACGAAAGGGAAAGTTTTTTTGACGGGTTACTGACTACAATTGAAGGAGTCTTTTTGATTGGCCATTTAAATAGACTAGATAGTACGTTTAGGAACACCTAATTGTAAGTATCTGGTATAATCCTATTAAAAGGTGAAAGGAGATTTTCACATGTGGCTAATCACGGCAATCGCGCCTGTTGTAATAGTTGGTGGAATTGTAGTATTTGTAATTAAAAGATTGGAACATAAATATAAGAACGGAAAATTAGGTAAGAAAAAATCTCAAAAAGCTCAACTGTTATTAGATAGTTTCATACCTATGGGAATGCTTGTCGGCTGTATGATTGGTTTGATTTCCGGTATGTTTTCCCCAGATTTCTCACTGTTTTCCATTAGTTTAGGGTCTGGAATAGGCTATTTATTTGGTTATTTCGCCTATGAAATTTATAGCAAGACAGGCAACAATTTTTCATAATCCAAAAAGAATAAGCGGAACAGTACATAATCGTCATATAAAATATGTACTGTCCTTTATTGTTGCATCAACATTATCACCTTACCTTCCACATCCTATACACCTTTTTTATTGACTTTCCTCTCCTCCCTCTTTTGTATATCCACTTTTTTATTTTCATTGGATCTATACCCATAGTAAAGTAGAGCACATGTAATAACTGAACCTACAATATATCCTAAAAAACACCCTAACCAAAACATAATGTAACCGCCTCTATTCATTATAAATTTTATGTAATACAACCCTTTACATGCTCAATCGTTTATTTCTATAAACTATACACTCTCGTTATTCATACCATTATTTCTCCCCTTACCTCAAATAACAATTTTTTTATTTATCATAAAGTTAACACTCTCGTTAAACAAATATAAAGATTGCTGTATTTCTTACTTTTCTCCTTGAAAACGATATATACTATATTCGAAATAAGCGGGTGCGTCTGCTTAGTATCTAAATTCCCGTGCAATACCCCCAATCCTAGCATCTTTTACAATAACGTTTTGCTTATTTTTTGTACTTATAATACGCCATCAACTCTTCTTCATTTTAACTTTAATCATGAAACAAAAAAATCCCCTCAAAGCATAAACTTCAAGGGGTGAGCCTGTTTTTTATTTACTTATATACGTACAGCTGTACCACTTACAGCAACCATTAACATTCCATCACGAACAACTTCGTAATCTACGTCAACACCAACGACAGCGTTCGCACCTTTTTGTTTTGCAAGTTCTTTCATTTCGTCCATCGCAATATCACGAGCTTCTTTTAGCTTACTTTCATAAGAACCAGCACGACCACCGACAACATCACGAACAGAAGCGAATAAATCGCGGACAATATTTGCACCCATAATAGCTTCACCATTTACAATATCGATATACTCAATAATTTCTTTACCTTGAATTCCAGACGTCGTTGTTACAATCATGACTGACACTCTCCTATAAATTATAATTTTTGATTAGCTTTCTTATGTCTTTATTATGACATGGAAAAAGTAACTAATCTATTGAATTACCTTACAGGAGTGTGACAATTTTGTAAGAATGAAACGGCTATTATTTAATAAAGCGCTTTTACGTTAGGATACATAAACGATTTTCTATTTTCTTTCCAATCCTTTTCCACTTCTTTAAAGGTTGGTCGCCCTAATTCTTCATTGTTTTCCTGTTTACTAAACCATTTCTTTACATACTTCTCTCCATTTTTATTTTGAACCGTACAAAGGAAACTATTACTACTATCCTTTAATATTTTTACAATCACGAATAGACACCTCTTCCCTTCTCAATATCATAATAGGACTTGATCTTTTACTATAAGCCCTTCCTCTCTCATAGTCATACGACTCCTCGGCCGTGCCAAAGTTGTAAGATCAAAAACGATATTCATTATGTTTAAATATGTGACGTATATATTATTTAAAGAAATCAGAGTTATAAGCATTATGCTTATCAAATATTTTATAGATTTCTAACTTATCATCTAATTTTGCATCTACTAAAATTAATATATTTCCATCGTAAATGTATTCTTCATACTTCTTAGCATGTTCTTCAGGGATTCCTAATCCGATAAATGCTCCTATTAAACTTCCAGCTCCTCCGCCAATACCGGCTCCCCCCAATAGCTGCCGCGATAGGTCCTGCTGCTACAATTGGGCCCAGTCCAGATACGGCAAGTACACCAAGACCTGTTAATAAACCACCGAGTCCGCCTGCTACTCCTCCTGCTACAAGCCCTGTTGCTGAAAAGATATCTGCTTTATGTGCAGTTTCATTCTTAACTTTTTCACCGGATTTTTCTTCAAGGTGTTCAATTTCCTTTTGATCCTTTGCAATAGCTGAAATGTTATCTGCTGAGTATCCTTTTTCATTTAATTCATTAATAACGAGTGCCGCATCATCAATTGTTCTAAAGACACCTACTATTTTTCTATCTACATTCATAACTATTAACCTCCTAAAGTTTTATATAATGTATCTTTATTTTTCTTCATTTCTGTATACACTAATCTTCTTATTAACATAACCATTTACGAAAAAAGCGAATAGTAAAAGCACTACAAGTGAACTACTTAACAAGTAAATTAAATCAAATGTAATATCAATCATCATTTCATTCATGTATACCAGGCTCCTTTTTATTTAAAGTAAAAGTATATTTTGATAGACTAATCTACTAAACATAGACATCTTACAATTCATCTTCAGTTAATCTCTTTGTAGTATATGTATACCCTTCCTAACCTTTTCTAAACGTAAAAAACTATAATTATATTTTTTCTTATTTATATGTTTAACACTTTTTAAAACGGGTATGTTTATATTGTTATGCTTACTATATGGAAAGGAATATTACGATGAACGCCATTCACTCTACTACTATTTCTTATAATGAAACACCTACAATAACTCAGATTCATCATTTTTATGCTTTAATGACAACATTTCAAACGAATGTATTTATAAGTAAACACGGAACACTTACTTCTATTAAAAACTTAAGCACATTAGTATCCTTTTTCCTTACCGTAAAAAAGAGAGAGCTTGTATTATTTATCTTTGAAGGAATAGATGCAAAAAAAGCTTTAAGAACACTCTTTCCTTCTTAAAAGTTTTGTTATCCCCTATTCCCTCGATTGTTACTTTTCATATATAGTTTTATATTTCAAAATGATTTCCTCTATGAAAAACGAGCCCCCTAATACAATAGGGGGATTTCTAGTTTGGTCTTACGAAAACTGATATAATATATATTACGTTTTCATTCTTTACGATTGAAAACTTTTAATAATCTTGAAGGTAGGAATTTCTAATGAAATCGAAAGCAAAATTTAGTATTCGTTACAAAATTATGGCTGGTTATTTAGTTATCATTTTGTTCTTACTTATTTCTTTCATTATGTTAAACAATGGGATTTCCAGTTTACAAAAATCTCGTAATTTTATTATTGATCACGATTTTAAAGTTCTTAATTTAACGAATCAAGTGGAGAAAGATTTACTAACAATTGAAAATAAAGCGAAAGGATTTATCACTTCTAATGATGCAAATTACGTTCAATCCCTTAACGCTGCGGAAAAGGATTACGAAAAACATTATCAAAATCTTTTAGCTCTATTAGAGGATAACCCTTCTCAGCAAGAAAAATTAAAACAGATTAATGAAAACATTAATAATTGGGTTAATAAAGAGATTCACCCATTCATTACGAATCACAATAGTAATAACGTACAAGCAATCGACACGACTCAAATTCAATCATTACAATCGCAACTAACTAACTTCCGTAGTGTAGAGGAGCAACTAACGAAAAAAAGAGCTGCACAATTAGATACTGAAAATAATAAATTAGAGATTTGGTTATACAGCTTATTGTTCTTACTTTCTTGTATTTCCATTATCATTTCACTCTATATTTCGAATTCCATTACAAAAACGATTAAAAATGTAATTCAAGTTATTAAATCCATTTCTTCTAAAGAAAAAATTACGGAAAGAATTCATGTGAACAGCCATGATGAAATAAAAGATTTGGCTCATACAACGAACCATTTACTAGACGAAATATCGAAAAGAGAGTGGTTGCAAACTGAGCTTGCAGAATTAATTTTAATGTATCAAGGTGTATCTTCTATTGAGATGTTAGGTAACAAAATTCTTAGTGGAATGATACAAAAAACGCAAACTTCTTGCGGTGCATTTTATGTACGTGAAGAAATTGAAGAAACTGTCTACTATGTGAAAAAAGCTTCTTTCGCCGGTCAAGGTCCTGATGTTGGAAAACAGTCCATTAAAATGGGTGAAGGCTTAATTGGGCAATGTGCTTTAGAAAAACAAAGCTTTATTCTTCGAGAAATACCAGAAGAATTTCGTTATGTTACTAGCGGATTATTAGAAATACGCCCTAAAAACCTACTAGTCATCCCTATCTTATTTGAAGATGAAGTGATCGCAGTGATGGAGTTAGTAAGTGTAACTGAGATTTCAGACTTACATCAAGAATTAATTCAACAAACCGTTGATAATCTAGGTTTAACAATCCATAGCATTATGGGACGTATGCGAATTCAAACCCTTTTACATGAATCACAAGCAATGACAGAAGAGCTGCAAGTTCAATCAGAAGAATTACAAACGCAAGCTGAAGAACTACAAATGCAAGCCGAAGAATTACGAACAACGAATGAACAACTAGAGTCTAGAACGGAAGAGGCGGAGCAAAAGACAGCTGACTTACAAATTACTAAATCAGAATTAGAAGAAAAAGCAAGTGAGTTATTACGTAGCTCAAAATACAAATCAGAATTTCTAGCAAATATGTCACATGAATTACGAACACCGTTAAATAGTATTTTACTATTATCTGAAATGTTAAAAGAAAATCATGATAATCATTTATCCGACGATGAAATTGAATTAGCAACTGTCATTCATTCATCAGGAAAAGATTTACTTACTTTAATTAATGACATACTTGATTTATCGAAAGTAGAAGCTGGGAAACTAGATGTGATTTTCGAAGCAACGAATATAAGTGATATGGCAGCAAGTATGCATCAAAACTTCTTACATATCGCTGCACAAAAAAATGTCGAATTTACGATTAAAGACAGTGACACCATTCCGGATTTGTTTTATACAGATGCAAAACGGATTGAGCAAATTATTAAAAACTTATTATCCAATGCATTTAAATTCACCGAAAAAGGATCCGTTTCTTTACATTTCGATTCAATAGAAATAAGTAATTTGAGTCATGATATGCAGTCTATAAGTAATGATTGGATGAAAATTTCGGTAAAAGATACTGGTATTGGTATCTCTAAAGAACAGCATCAACTTATTTTCGAAGCCTTTCAACAGGCAGATGGTGCAACGATTCGAAAATATGGTGGTACAGGCTTAGGATTATCTATTTGTAAAGAGTTTGCTAGACTGTTAGGTGGTTGGATTACGTTAGAGAGTCATGTAGGAGAAGGCAGTACTTTCACTGTATATATTCCTAACCTTCCAAATGGATTAACTGATATACAAGTATCCAATTTAGAAGTTGCAGCAACGATAGAAGATGTTATTCCTGCTGAAGTTGTGGAGGAAACTATCGTTACTACCGAAACAAATAACGTCTTCCAAGAGAAAACTATTTTAATTGTCGATGATGATCACCGAAATATATTTGCATTACAAAATGCATTAAAAAAACAGCATGCCAACATTATTACTGCCCAAAACGGCATAGAGTGTTTAGACATACTAAAAAACAATACAAATATTGACCTTATTTTAATGGATATTATGATGCCGAATATGGACGGTTATGAAACGATGGAACATATCCGAATGAACTTAGGGTTAAGTGAAATACCTATTATCGCATTAACTGCGAAAGCAATGCCAAATGATAAAGAGAAATGTTTATCTGCTGGCGCTTCAGATTATATAAGTAAACCATTAAATTTACATCAACTCTATTCGGTAATGAGTGTATGGTTAATAAAATAAGTGAGGTTTAGTTGGAGTGGAAAATAAGTATTATAATTTTGATCCATCTGTAGATATGGATAAGCGCATGAACTTAGAAATTGAATTACTATTGGAAGCGGTATTTAAACTATCTGGCTTCGATTTTCGCCAATATGCTCGCACATCTATTTATAGAAGAATTTGTAATAGAATGCAGATCTCTAATATTCCAACCATTTCAAAGTTAATTGAAAAAGTAATTCATGAGGAAGGGTTTTTAGAACAGTTATTAAATGATTTCTCCATTAACGTAACTGAAATGTTTCGTAACCCTAATTTTTTTAAAGCGCTAAGAGAGCATGTCATTCCTGAATTAAAAAAGTATCCTGAAATTAGAATTTGGCACGCCGGATGCGCAACTGGTGAAGAAGTATTATCCATGTCCATCTTACTTCACGAAGAAGGATTAAGTGAAAAAGCTGTTATTTACGCAACAGATATGAATACAAATGTGTTAGAAAAAGCAAAACAAGGTATCCTTCCGTTAAATAAAATGCAAACTTATACGAAAAACTATTTACAAGCTGGCGGTACACAAGCATTTTCTAACTATTATTCAACAGATAATCGTTTTGCTTATTTTAATCCATCACTGTTACAAAACATTATTTTTGCACAGCATAATTTAGTAACTGATCAATCTTTTAACGAATTTCATATTATACTTTGCCGTAACGTTTTAATTTACTTTACGAGTAAACTTCAAAACCAAGTACAGCAACTATTTTATGAAAGTTTAGGTCACAACGGATTCCTATGTTTAGGAAATAAAGAAACTCTTCGTTTTTCCGATATAATGCCGCATTATATCCAATTTAATCCGAACGAACAAATCTATCAAAAAATACAATAAAAGCGTATGAAATCCTTATTTGGATTTCATACGCTTTTTATTTCGCATTCGTTTGTATCATAATGAGGCACATATCATCTGATTGTTCTTTCTTCTGTTCTTCCTTATAAAACCCTTCTATCTCTTCTTCTAAATCTCCCCATTTCCTTTTTGTAAAAGCACGTAATTTCTCTTCAGACTCAAATTCATCATTTGCAATCGCTTCAAGAACACCATCTGTAAACAATATGATTTGAGCGTTCTTCTCAAAAGGTATAACTGTCTTTTTAACTTTTATTTCATCAAAAAATCCTACCGCGCAACTCCCGCGATTCAGTTCAACCATATTTGTTTCATCAACTAAAACGTATCCAGCAGGATGTCCTGCATTTACATATTCAATTGTTCTCTTTTCTGTATCCACTACTAAGTATATCGTTGTAAAATAATATGGAATATTGTCATTCTCATTATGTAAAAGAGTCATATATTTATTTAAGTCTTTAATGACGAGTTCTGGATCGATTAAAGATTTAATCGTTTCACGTAATACAGACGAAATAAACATACAAACTAATGAAGCAGATATACCATGCCCCATCACGTCTAATAATATAATACCGTAGCGGTTTTCATCGATTTTATACCAATAATACATATCTCCAGCTAGTTTGAATGAAGGTAAATAGCTTGCTTCAATTTTTATATGATTTTCTCTTAATGGGCTACTTAATAAATTTCTTTGTACTTGCGTAGCTAAATCTAGTTCATTCCGAAGATTTTCTTCTTGTTCTTTATGCCAATTTAATTCCGATTTCAAGCGTAACGCTACACGCATACGTGCTAATAGTTCAACTTTATTTATAGGTTTCGTAATATAATCCATTGCCCCCATATCAAGAGCTTCGGCCAATTTATTGGCATCCTCTAAAGCTGTAACAAAAATAATAGGGATATCTTTAAACTTCTCCTCTTTTTGTAATCGCCTACAAACTTCAAGTCCATCAATTTCAGGCATCATAATATCTAATAGTATTAAATCAATTTCATTATGCCTGGAAGAATCTTTTCCAAAATGTATGTATTCGAAGAGCTCTTGTGCAGAATTGAGTGATACAAGATCATGATATCCGGCTTGTTTTAAAATCTTCTCAATTACAAATATGTTAACCGGATTATCATCAACAATTAAAATGGACACAAGTTATTTCCCCTTTTCTTATTTAAAATGTAAATCTATTATCATTTTCTATTTTTCTAGTATTACATAATCAGTTACAAAATGAAAATTTCTTACTCAAACATATTTATACAACAAAAGAACAAACCCCTAGAAATAGGAATTTGTTCTTTCACTCTATAAATTTCTACTTTTAATTTAACACCATTGCTTTATCATTTAAAAGACGATCTAATTCTTCCATATGATTAGTTTCATCTGCAATCCTATCTTCTAGTTTTACAACTAACTCTGTCATATTTAATTTCGCTGCCTGTTCTTTTCTCATTTCATAACGCTTAATTGTTTCATATTCTGATTGTCTAGCGGATTCTAACATTTCTCGAACATCTTCTACTTGTTTCACTGGTAAAGGGATTGTAGTAGGTGTACCACCTAACGTCTTAATTTTCTCCGCTAAATATAGGGCATGTCCTTGTTCATCACTAATTTCAGATTCAAAGAAAGGTTTTAACACTTGTCTATATATACCAGAAACTGTAGCTGCATTATGGTTATACATAATAATTGCTGAGTATTCTCCTGCTAAATCTTCATTCAATCCTTCGATTAGTTCTTTCACATCGTGTGACATTTTTATATCTCCTCCTATACTTAATAACTACCCCTTTTCTCATGTTTTAAACATAGCTCTTTAAAATTTTTATGTATCTAAAAACGCTGCTTGCTTCAATTTACTTATCGCTTGTCTTTTAATACGAGAAACGTGCATTTGTGAAATACCTAACCGTTCCCCTGTATCTTTTTGATTTAAATTTTCTCCAAATATATAATGAATAACACTCTTTTCTGTCTCATTTAATACGTTAAAAATATCCTTTAAAACGAGACGCCTTTCTGTCTCTTCATATCCTTGCTCTACTTCACCTACAGATTCAATCCTCGCTACCGAACTGCCATCAGATGAATTTTCAACTACATCATCTAAGGAAGATACGCGATAATTATTTTTCGCATCCATAATTTCTAGCACTTCCTCTTCGGATAGTCCTAAATGATCTGCAATCTCTATAATCTTCGGTGAACGCTGCAAACGATCTGTTAGCTCCTCTATCGCAAGTCTAATCTTCCCGCCTAAATCTTTAATTCGCCTTGGAACGTGAATACCCCAAGTTTTATCACGTAAATATTTCTTTATTTCGCCTACTATTGTAGGTATTGCAAACGGCTCAAAAGCATTCCCTATCGAATAATCATACCTTCTTATTGCACCTAAGAGCCCTATCATTCCTACTTGTATAATATCTTCATGCATCGGCCCACCTTTTGAATAGCGATATGCAATGGAGTATACAAGATTTTTATAGTGATTAACCAATCTTTCCTGTGCTTCATCACATTGGTTTTGTTGGAAGTCTGCAATTAGTTTAATAACGTCTTCTTTAGTAAGATTTGTAGGTTGAGATTGGATTTCCATCATTCTCCACCTGCTCTCTTTGTATATATTTTGTCATTAAAACTGTCATGCCCTCATCATGCATAATTTGTATATCATCCATTAACGTATTGATTAAATATAAACCTAAACCATTTTCTGGCAAATGCTCTACTGATTTATTAATATCATACGGACCAACTTTACTTTTTAAGCTATTAAAATCAAAGCTAACTCCATTATCCGCAGCCATAATTTCTAATCGATCTTCATATAAGCCAAAGACAATTGTAATTTCTCCAACGTCTTCTTTATATGCATGTTGTACAATGTTTGTACATGCTTCACTAATAGCAATTTTCATATCTTCTATATCGTCATAAGCAAAGCCCATTCGATTCGCAACACCAGCCATTGTTAAACGAATAATAGCCACATATTCTGCTTTTGCAGGAATTTTCATTTCTATCTTTTCAAATCTCTCCATCATCCCTAGTCACCTTCTTTCTACTTTTTCAAAATCGGAATTCAAATTTAATATTTCTGTTAGTCCTGTGATATCGAATAATCTTTTTAGTCTTTTAGATACACCAATAAACTCTAGCTTTCCATCATTTTTCTTAATTGCTTTTAATAGAGCTATAAACACGCCTAAACCTGTACTATCCATATACTCTACCTCAGTAAAATCTACTACAATATGAACCTCTTTTTCGCTTGCAATAGGCATAATCTTATTTTTCAAATCTGATGCCGTATATGCATCAATTTCACCATTAAGTTGTACTGTATAACCTACATCATTTTGCAAAATATTTATTGCCAAATTCATCATTTCCGCCCCCTTATCTCAAACTCTTACTATTTAATTACCCATAAAAATTAATTTTAAACATATTTTTTTATTTTCATTATAAATAAATTTTCTACACCTTTCTCGGCTTAACACTTAAATCGTACTAATAAATGTTTAAAACTTATAATTTTGTGTATGTATAATGTATAAACATTATTTTTAGGGGGATCTATCTATGGAAGAGCACAACTTTAAAAAGGGAGATTTTGTTCAATTTTCTTATCGACACGATCATGCTACAAAATTAATTGGTTCCATTATTAACATACTAACGAATACAATTGTAGTAGATATCGGTAATAGCGAAGACTTATCTCATATAGAACCGAGGCAGGTCGTAAGGATAAATAATTGTGAAAAAGTAACGATGGTTTAATACATAATGAACACTCCCCCACTTAGCAAAGCTTGAAGTGGGGGTTTCTAACGTTTCGACCTAACGGACGATTAACGTCAGGGGAGTTAACACATTAGCGAGCTGTTTCACGCCTAACCCCTCTATCCCATTTGTCCATGCATTTGGGATTACTTTTCGTAAAATGTTAGCCGCAGCATTTACATCTGCATTAATTAAAGTTTTATTTGCTGAACGATATATGCCGCGCTTTATTCGTTTTCCTGAAAAAGTTGTATTTTGGTCATTTTCTCCATACGTTGGAATGAAGTCGTTATCCAGAAAACTTGCTTTCGATGTATATGATTCTTCAGTTACAACAACTTGAATGCCTACAGCATTTGCTTTGTATGTAATCATTTGAATCAGTAAACTATGTGGGATATGACAAAACGATTGGTTATTTCTTTTTCCCATATTCATTTTTTGTTTCCAGCTTTTGTTTTGACCAATAACGATTTTACAAACTTCTTCTTCTTGAGCTAGTTTTACAATACGGTGACTAACTTTATGGAAGACGTCTTTTATTTTCAAGTAACGTTTTTGATGAAGTTTTTCTATCCTTTTAGAAGTAAAAGGTCCTTCATTCGTTTGTTTTCCATTTCTAAGAATGCTTGTAAAATGACTCTTCATTTTATTGTAATATTGATTTATGCTTTTGATATGTTTGCCCTTAACAAGGACAGGTTTTATACCTGTGTTTGTTACGATGGTTGCAAGGTTATCAATACCTAAATCAATACTCATATAACGAGCATTCTCTTCAATCATTTGTTGTTCAGAAGGAACATCAATTACCAATTCCACTACATATTCATTGTATTTTGGAATCACACGAACTTGTTTCAGTTTACCTTCAGTGAAACCTAATTTCCCAATATTTAATTGCAATTTCGTCTTTGAAAACTTTAAAAATCTATCGTTTTTAATGATGCAATCTTGGTTTGTATACAGAATCTCTTTTTCAGAAGAACGAATATACTTTGGAATCCTAGGCATTCCAGCATATTTGTTTGGATTCTTTTTATAGTCTTTTAAACTAGCAAAAAAAGATTTCCAATTTTGGAACAAACCTTTCATGATTGACTGGCTACATTGCGTAGGCAAAGCTCGATAATCATTTTGAATCATAGCCTTAAATAGTGCATCTAGAAAGTTGTAATCTACATAAGGTTTTCAAAATTAGGTTCTGAAAACAAATTACATGTAATCTCTTTCTGTTCTTCTTTAGGCTTTAATTTCTCTTTTTCCAATTTCTTCTGATAGGCAAGACGTTGTGTGTCATTCATCTTACCAATATTTTTATGAATATTATCCAGAACTTCTTTTTGCAAAGGCTGCAACTCTTTTTCTTGTGTTAATCCAGTGTACACCTGGCGTATATAAAAGTTTGTGGTGTTGTACATGTTCTTAGCGTTATGACAACATTCTTGAAAATAAGAATACATACGATGCCCTTTTTTAATCCAAATTTGAAGAGTTTTATAGTTTGACGGATTTTCCTTTGTCATTTTATTCACCTCCTTGTTAAGGATATTATAGCAAAAACAGAACGTATGTTTCTTTTGTTTTCTTGAAAATAAAATATTTCTTTCGATTCACCTCACCACCTTCACTTACGTTTAGAAGTGGGAGTCCTCTCGAAAGGCATATGAT
The DNA here is from genome assembly GCF_022663795.1 of Bacillus cereus group sp. BfR-BA-01349. Lineage (NCBI taxonomy): Bacteria > Bacillati > Bacillota > Bacilli > Caryophanales > Bacillaceae > Bacillus > Bacillus cereus group sp. BfR-BA-01349. The sequence continues at coordinate 27,597 of NZ_JAKUGE010000025.1, read as the reverse complement.
AGAAAGTGTAATTTTAATAAGCGGGGGCCTTCATCCCCCGCTCATTTCTATGCAGATTACATAAAAAAACATCCAATTATTTTAATCGGATGCTTTTTTATGTATATTTATCAGTTCATTAACTTTATAGCTATATATAATAAACTTAAGATTACTATTCATTATCATACTTACGCTTTCCGCAGCATTCTAGAGAAGAATGTAACGATTAAAATAAAGACGATTGCACCTAATAAAGCTGGAAGAATAAAGATGCCTCCCCATTCAGGACCCCAATGACCAAATAACGCACTACCTACCCAAGATCCGATTAATCCGGCAATCACGTTACCAACTATACCTAACGGAAAGTCTTTTCCTGTAATCATTCCAGCTAACGCACCAATAAGTCCACCTACAATACACGTAATAATAAGTCCCACAATTAAACCTCCTATATTCGTTTTATATTGGATTCATCAAGCTTTAGTATGTAACCAAAGCTTGATGAACATATATTATTCTTTATTATCCAATTCATCACTTATCTTTTGTTTCACTTTTCCGACTTTTTCTTTTATCGTTCCCTTCGTTTTTTCCCACTTCCCTTCATTTTTCAACTCTCTATCTTCTGTAACTTCACCAATTCCTTCTTTTACTTGTCCTTTTTTCTTTTCAACTTTACCTTTAACTTGTTCTTTTAGTCCGTTCTCACTCATATTTACAATCTCCTTTTCGTAATAGATTTATAGATTTACAGGATACAAATTTAAATAGAATACATGCATCTTCTTTCTTGTAACCATTCACCGACTCTTTCTAAATCCTTAACGAATAACAAGATTTTTCCTTCATCCAGCTTTTCTTCGTAGAAGTTCGCCTCTTCCTCATTAAGCCCTAACTCTTGCATCTTATTTCTTAACTGATCTCCTGTGTTTTGAAAGACGTTAATAATGCTTGTCCCAAGTCCCTCCTCTTTTATCCCAATTGTATTCACGTCTGCATTGTCTGCGATTCTATCTGTCCTCTCTTTCTCATGTGTTAATACGTAAATATCTTTTTGGTCTATCCCTTTCTTCACTAGATCATTCGCCGCATTCATGACCTCTTTCTCCGTAATAAATTCATATACAAAAGGTTTACTATACTTCGTTTCCATCTTTAACTTCCTCCTTTAAAATGAATTATTTGTTATATTATATGTAGTACACCCATTTTCGAAATGTTAAACATAAAATATGAAAAAAGTTATGTGAATTTTGATTTTAATAGAGAATGAACATCATCATTTACCTCTTTAAAACATCTTCTCCTTACAATAACTACCTAAATCAACAGAAAATTTTTATAATTAAACTTGAGGAGGGATACTATGAAAAAAATCATATCTATATGCGCTCTAACCGCTTTATCTTTCACCTTAATAGGTTGTACAAGTACCTCGGCTACAGATAAAGCTTCACAAGTTAAGCAAGAACATACACAAAATACCTTTCAATTAAATTCCGCTAATATTACAGACATTGAAATACTGAAAACAACAAATCATACTACTTCCAAATCTCAAACAGATAATGAAAAAATGATACAATCTATCGTTTCAGCAGTTCAAAATGGAACACCTAAAACAATCACTTTAGATCAAAAAAAGAGAGAATCTGCACATTCTACTATTACTGTTACATATAAAGATGACTCAAAAGAAGAATTTCTTGTGTGGGCTGATAATAAGGAGCAAATTACGATTGCTAAAGATGAGAAGAAAGATAAGGTAGAAGGTGTGATAGTGAATATTAAAGATGCTAAAATAATGAAGGATTTCTTTTAAAATTCTAGTTAACGTTAAAAAAAGTAGGATTACATCCTACTCTTTTTTTAATCATGCTCAATAAATAGACCTTTATAAAATCTATTTAAGGTCTAATTTTGCTAAATCATGTTGTAAAACATTGTTTCCTTCTTGTGGGTTAAATATGATTGCACTAAGACCAAAAACATTCGTAACAACATCTCTATCTTTCGGACGAATGATTCTTACTTCATAAGCAAAAAGTGCTGGAGGAAGAGCTGCTGAACGAAAAGTAACATATCGATTAGGTGGCAATGTTTGTGTTGAAGGGTCTATTAATGGTAACAATACCGGAGAACCTGATGACCAATCAAACATTTCAACTGTTACTCTACGAGTATCATCTGGATCAACATTCATAGCTTCAACAGTAAGAAATAACGTAGCGGAATGTCTACGTAATACACCCGTTGACAAAGTTTCATTGTGATGTTTATGACATCTTCCAGGAGGATGACCATAGCCATAGCTCATATCAATTCCCCCCTTTCATTTACAATTAAGGACAAGTATTCCTTATAATATATAATGCTAGTATTATTTTAATGAAAGGTATAAAAGCGGATTTCTATCTATATTATTAGATATTTTATTTTTCATTTATTCGCTCTTAAAGAATAAAACGAAACTTTAATCAGCCCTCACCAATCCGGGTCTTACTACCCGACAAATAGCGGTATAAATCTATTTTAAAAAGGACCTGCTCCATTCATTCATAAAAGCATAAAGTAAATGGAATCCGTTAAAACACATGAGTGACCCCTTGGTTTTCCCCTCTTATTAAAAGGAGGAACTGTTATGGGCTTTGGTGGTAGTTGTGGCGGCTGTGGCTTCGCTGGAGGATTTGCTTTATTAGTTGTATTATTTATTTTATTAATCATCGTTGGAGCTGCTTGCTTCTGCTAAAAACTATCGAAAGGACACTCACGTGAGTGTCCTTTCTTCATGAAAAAAGCTCTACGCAATGTGCAGAGGTTCAAGTGTAACGAATACTTTAAAAATGTAGTATTACATTCCCCCCTCCAAAATGAACTTCGATGCTATAAATTTCGTTTAAGTGCAATCTTAATATTTTAGTTTAATAGCAATATGGTGAAACTTTATTCCAAACAATATTGCTATTGCACCAAAGTAAAACAAACTGGACAACCTAGATTTCAAAAGGAAGACACCTTAAAGGTTGTCTTTTCTTCATAAGTAAAAAAAGCCCGCCTATTTCCGTAGGCGGGCTTTATCTTTATTACACAATATGAAAGTATACTCTCTTTTTCTTTGAAATTTTATGTAATTATACATATTCATGAAAATAGAAGAAGTGAAATTGTACGTTTAGATACAGTTTGGCAACAAACTAACTGTTTTCTTGTGCATTAATAGACAACTACTGCAAGAGTTATAGTTTTTATGTTTTCATTTCCTTTTTGCATTTCTCTTTTAATTAGACGAATGCTTTTTGTAGTACATAATAAAAAATATCCAGAAAAACTGTCACAAAATCTGTTTTTCTGGTTTCTCTATAATACAGGTATCAAATTGAAAGTGAGGTTTAAACAAACATGTTAACCATAGAAAATGAAGAAAGTCATACTTCTGATATGACCTTTGAAGATTTATTTAAGCAGTACTATGCTTACGCTGTGAAACAAATCATCTGGATTGTTAAAGATCAATCTATCGCTGAAGAGTTAGCACAAGAAGTATTTTTACAATTATATCGTAGTGATTGGAAAGGAATTGAAAACATACCTGGATGGTTGATTAAATCTTCTACTTATGTAGCCTATAACCATTTTCGATCTAAAAAAAGGCAGCAAGCGAAGATTGATAAAGAAATACAATACCATGAAGTACAAAATGTTTCATCATTAGACGATGATTGGATAAGAAAAGAAGAAATTACAAAGGTCCAAACGATACTAAATAAAATGAATGATCGAGAACGAACCCTTTTACTAATGAAATTCTCTGGTTTTCAATATAAAGAAATTGCAGAAGTACTTCAAATTGAAATATCTTCTATTGGAACATTATTGGTCCGAGCCAAAATGAAATTTCGCAAGATTTATAAACAAATGGAGGAGGCATAACAAATGAAATGTAATGATATCGGATTTATTCAAACATATATTGATGGAGAACTTTCTCATGATATAAGAAAGGAATTTACAAAGCACCTAGATACATGTGAAGCATGCCAAGATTTATTAGTAGAAATCACTAGATTAAATCAATGGGAAAACGTAATGCTAGATGAAGAGTCTGCAAATTCACCACAAGAAATCAAAATTGATATAGAACAAGCATGGAAAACATTTGAAAGTCGTTCCAAGTCAGACAATGTTTCTAATATAAATTACAAAAAACAACAGAAGAAGGGACTCTTTACAAACATGAGTAAAAAATCAAAACGTTTCATTTATACAGCAGTAGCTGCAACAGCACTTTTTACAGCAGCAATGATTCCACAAGTACAAGTGGCGGCTACAAATGTTGCCTCATATTTTTCTGATGCAATTACAAATGATAAAGTTGTAAATGAAGGAATAAAAGATGAAAATGGTATCACACAAGATATGATGAAGAATGGTAAATATATTCCTATTGATGAAAAAATTACAGATCAAGGTATTACTGTACATCTCAAAGAAGTATTTATCGCAGATTCACGTATATCAGTTCATTATAGAATGGAAAAAGCGGACGGAAGACTATCATTTATCCATGATTCAGATGATTATCTTCCTTTTGAACTTATGGCAGCAGGTAAAAAGTTAGATAAAATAGGCATTCGTGATAATGATAGACCTGAAGGTGTTGCTACATTTGTTATAACTACTGAAGAAAAAGACGTTTTTAAACAGCCTCTTACTTTAGATGTAAATATAACTAGAATTGGAAAAGTAATTGGTTCTTGGAAAGCTCAAATTCCAATTGATACTTCACATTTGAAAAATAATACGAATTAACATGAAAAAAAGAATAGAACAATATGTATCTAATTCTCAGTTTATATGTTTCCTTGTTTTCGTTACATTTATTTCTTATATAGTTTTTATTTTATCTTTTATTTATGATTTAAGTTTATAACCTTAAATCAATCATTTAAAACCATTACAAGAAAAAGATCTCTAAAAAAGTAGGGAAATAAATAACCGGTTTCTTAACGTATAAGGAATCGGTTATTTTGTATTTAAAATGCGTCTAGACGTACAATTTTCTTTTTATAAAAAAGAATAGACACCCTAAGGTGCCTTCCTCCGATTTGAACCATCTTAATTTTAATAATATGTATTGGATTTCCGTGCAGCGGTTAACAAGAAAATAATAGCATTGATGACACCTAAAAGTCCCTGCTTAATCCACATAGATAATGCAGCATTTGTGCCAATGGCTAGAAAAATAAGCCTTACTGTGTATCTATTGAATCTCAGTATAGACAACCTCCGGATGGGACTATATTTAAGGGAATTTCATTATTTTTTTGTTCCGTAAAACATTGTACTTCCTAGTGAAGAGAAATTCAGTTTTACTTCTATAACTCGCCCTGTTTCCACTCTTTATTATGGATATCTAATCCTTCTTGACCAAAGAAATGGAGAATAAATTCTTTTTCATCACTATCAATTTTTTTAGCTAGTTTAGATCCCTCCATACTTTGCTTTTTTCCTGAACGTAAATAATGAATTTCTTCAAAGTCTTTAACTACAGATTCGAACTCTCCATCATACCATTTGTTCAGAATAGATTCATATTTTGGTTTTTCATCATTATTAATAACATTTAAGTTGTTTTTTAAGTATTGAATGTTTTCTTTCGTCATTTGAAATCGCCCTACATCACGGGTACCGGAAACATGAAGATTATTCCTATTGAATGTGAGTTTTTGTAAAGACATATGTATCATCATATCATTTATAGTTTGCTCGTTTTGGATTTCACCAATCGACTGTGCTGCTTTAGAGAGTTCATCTTCACTTACTACATAACTATCTTTTTGCTGCTTTTGAATGGTTTGAACTTTCGGTTTTTCCTGAACCTTTTCTTCTTGTTTAGGTTTTGGTTCAGTTGTAGTCTTCTCATTTGAGCTACAAGCAGCCATTCCCATAAGCAATGTACCGCATGTTAATACCGTTAGTAACTTTCGGTTCATTTTTTTCCGCCTATCTGTATTAGTTATTTTAAACAGTTTTTTTAATGTAAGATTTCTCATCTCATAGTAGCAAAGAATTTATCTGTATATTGTCATGTTTTGTCGAAGAATAATAAAAAACAACCTAGATCCTATAGGATCTAGGTTGTTTTTAATACGTAAACGTAATCGTCACTAAAGAATACCCTTCTTTCGCATTGTACGGCTCCGCTTTATAAGAAACTCGGTTTGCCCCTTGCGGATAATCGATTTCGCCAATTACCTTTTTCACATCTTGTAGTGCACCATTCATTGATTGCTTGTATAACACTTCAATTTTCTCTGGTTTTGCACTATAGCGTTGCTGCATTTTATTTTTTAATTCAGTATAATTATTTGCAATATATTCATTTCCTAGATAGTTTAACTTTGTATCTTTTAATATTTGCTGATATGCAGGCGTTTTCTTACTACCTGCCGCAATTTTATTTGTCAGTGTACTATAATAATTTGTTGTCGCTTGCGGATAGTCTCCGCGGTTCCACTCATGATTTTTTGCGATTTGTTCATCTGATAAATTGAAATACGAATACGTTACGCGGCCCTGCTCATCTGGAACCGGATCATCGAATGTTGTATCAAGGTGATACCATTTGTTTTCGATTTTCACTAAATTCCAAGCATGAGGTTGTCCGTCCCCAGTTCCTGTCACGAAATGATTTTCAATTCCTGCTTCTTTTAATAATTGATAAGTTAATAGTGCGTAACCTTGGCAAACCGCAGAACGATTTACAAGTGCTTCATATGCTGTATAAGCTTTATAAGACGTATCATAAGAAACATGCTTTACTACGTAATCATGAATCGCCTTCACTTTTTCGTGATCATCCATTCCAACTTGAGTAATAGAAGAAACGATTGCTTTCGCTTGTTTCATGACATATTCCGTCTGTTCTTTCGTTTCACGATATGTAATCTTAAGCGTAAACGTATAATTTCCAGGTGATCCAGAAAGCCCATATGAAACATTCGATCTATTATTATTTGTATACTCATTTTTACTTGCCACTTCTTTATATGCGTTAAAAAGTGTATTCATCACTTCGTTTGTATTATTATTTTTCGTTTTATATGGCAGTGTAATATTTGTCTCGTATGTATTAATACGCTTTTGTACTTCCTCTTTAAACGCTTTTAATAATGCCGCATCCCCTGTATCTTTCACATCAGCATTTTTATACTTCAAAGTTTTATATAAAAACTGCGCATACTGTTCACGTGTTACTGTGCCATACGGTTCAAAATTCCCGTTCCCTGTGCCATCTGCGATTCCATTTGACTGCACTGCACTAATTGCATTTTCTGCCCAAAATGGATTTGGAACATCCTTAAAGGTATGTTTTTGTTTTGCCGCAAGATGGAAAGCATTCGTAAGAATTTGTGCCATTTCCGCACGATTCACAGAAGCTTTCGGTCTAAATTGGCCATTTTCATCACCTTTAAAAACTCCTAAATTCGTTAAAGTTAATACCTCTTCTGGAAACATTGTAGAACTTTGATTAATATCACCGTAAGGATTTTTAAACGTAGACCCATCCTTTAATACGTAACGAGTTCCATCATTACTAAACGAACCGCCTTGTTTATTCGGTACTAACACTCGATAAATTAAAGCCGCAACTTGCTCCCTTGTCGCAACATCTCCAAAACCAAATATCCCATTTCCATAACCGGAAATAATATTCTTACTCGCTAAATCTTTAATCGCAGGATATGACCAATGTGATGTCGGCACATCAGAAAAAACACCCACTTCAGCAGCTTTTACATCGCTGCCATTTGTATATAACAACGCACCACCAATCAGTGATAATGATGTAATTGATTTTAATAGTTTTGTATACATAATGTCTTCTCCCAATACGTTCTCTATTTTTGTTGGTTTATGTCGAAAAATCTAAAAATATGACAAAATATATTATACAATTAAAAGTTTTTGAGGGATATATTGAATTTTAAAATATGCAAAAATTCATATTGTTATAAGGATTCATAGTAATATTATGTTATTTTACTTGCGAATATATAAATAAAAAAAACGCTCATTTGAGCGTTTCATCTATATACCTAATAATTACTTTTTTCTACACTTCGAACTCTTCTTCTGTAATAATCCTTTGATCTAACAACTCTTTATACTCCAATATTTCTTTAGCCCCACGGCTCTCCATGCGTATATTGTATAACACTTTTTGTATTGACCTTTGCTTGGTCCGTTGAAAGGTTTACTCCATTTAGAAATAGTTCTATTGAATTTTTCACCACTAGCCACAAAAATATCTTATAATCTTTATATAATAAATTACAGTATTAGGGGTAGATAAAATGCCAGTTACACTCGAACTTATTCTTTTCATTCTTATAGCAATTAGTGCTGTTGGCTATTTAATAAAAGAATTTCAAAAAACTAGGAAACGAACACTTGGAATTTCACTAGAATTTTTAGTTCTTTTCTGGTCAATATGGAGAATATCAACTCTCATAATCTAATTTATAAAACATGAATTCCTTCGAATGAAGTGAAACTTTAATCAGTGAGAGTTTTATTCATCCCCCACTGATTATTAGTTAAACCAATCGGGATTTTACGGGATAAATTTACCAGTATTTTTACCACAACATTCATGTTAAAATCCCTTGTGAGTACGACATAACTCGACCTTATGAAGCTCCGCAGCTTTTATCGCGGAGCTTTTTTTATTTAAATTAACGCTTTTGTTCACTTTTTTGATACATTAACGAAATATTCATATGTTACGTTATATAAGTCCTTTTTTAAATCATATTCATTCTAGCAAAAAGTCCTAGTCCCCCTAGGACTTTTTGCATTCAAATAATGAATTGTCTTTTTTCTCAATAACCGAAGCTATTTAACGTGTTAAAATAATAATTGGACTGGCATCCAATACCATATTACAATGGAGCAAATCGCAAGAAGGCACCTTAGAGTGTCTTTTTTGTACATAAAAAAATCTTACCATCTTATAGAAACGATAAGCCCTTTAAAACAATAATTGCAACTATATTAACTTTACATTACATTAAGGTTAGAGAATGTTCTTATATTAATAAAGTGCTAAATAGTAGGTGAAAAAATGGAATTTAACGATTTGGGTATTACCATTAAAGAACTTAGAATTAAAAAAAATATATCACAATCCGACTTATGTCACGGAATATGTTCACAAAGTCAAATTAGTAAGATCGAAAAAGGTGTGATTTATCCATCTAGCATATTGTTATATCAATTATCAGAAAGACTCGGTGTTGATCCAAATAGTATATTTGCACTAACTCAAAACAAGAAATTAAAATATACAGAAAATGTAAAATACGTAATGAGGGATTGCATAAGGCAACATCAATATAAAGAGCTTTATGAAATAGTAACAAGAGAAAAATACACAAATAATTTTCAAACAAAAGAAGATAAACAATTTCTAATATGGCATGAAGCAATTGCTATATATTGTGTGAATAACTCAACAAAAGTGGCTTTAACTCTTTTAAATAATGCACTAAAACTAACTGTAACCAATATTGATTTTTTATCAGAGAGAGAAATAGATATTCTACATACAATGGCTATACTTCATGCAGAAAACAAAGAATACAAAAAAAGTATTACTATCCTTAAAAGATGTTTAAATAATTTTAACAAATTAGATTTTCCTAGAGATAAAGAAATTAAATTGAAAATCATTTATAATTTAGCAAAAAATTTAAGTTACACATATCAATACGAAGAAGCAATAAAATACATTGATAAGGGTATCCAATTAGCTATTAATCTAAATACTTTTTACTTATTGGGTGAACTATACTATGGAAAAGGTTCAAATTTATTAAAGCTTAAACAATATAATGAAGAAGATGTTGCTAATAACATGAGAAAATCATTATTTATATTTGAATTAACAAAAAACGAAAAAAAATTACAAATAATTAAAGAAGAATATTTCGAAAACAAAAATAACCACTCATAATTTCATAAAAACTACTTACAAATCCTACAGAAAAAATCCTTATAGCTTTTAAACTTAGATCGATAATATTAAAATAATTTAAGCCGGCGGAAGGCACCTTTAGGTGTCTTTTCTTTATTTTTACAAGGACCTGCTCAATTAATTTTTAAAAACATAATAAGGAATATTGTTTTATTTATCTCATTTTCATTCATGCTATATATAAAATTCGTTAATAAACCCACCTCAAATACTAGTTCCTTTTATAAGCCGTTTTTTTGATGTAGATGATATTATTCTCAATACAATAGAATGAATTATTGGAACATACTTAGCAATATATATCAAAAAATAATATTAAGAAAACCCCTCCACCTTAAGGTAGAAGGGATCTTCTAATTTCTATTTCAAGCTACCCAAAATTTCTGTAAAGGTACCCTAAGCGCATGTGTATCTGGATATCCTAAACTTCTTTCACCAACTACCACTCCTCTGCCGAACGATCTTTCACCGATAGATTGTATGCCGTGAAGTGCTACTTGTAACATTTCAATTTAGATATACGACAGTAAAGAATACATTATCACAGTGTCAGCAAGCAAAAGTGTATTCTGCATTTCTGAAAACAGTAGATGGCAGATTGTGACCTACTGAATCTGCTAAGAAAGAATATACAAGAACATCCTTAACATCCTCTTTATTTCCACTAATGATGACATCAAGGAAATCTTCTATTTGAAATTCTGGAGTAAACAACACAATCTTAGTTGTTCTGTTTGGTTCTAAAGAAACAAAAGTACGAGAGATTTCAACTAATTCATTTTGAGTTGGGAAAAAGGTGTTTCGACTTCTCTTAACAGTTACCGTTACATTACTAGTATGGCAGCGTGAATCATTGTTTAACATAATGTTGAGAGCAGTTGGAATAATCCCATTTTCAGAAACTGGAACTCGAAACACTCCAGTAGATTTATGAGCCATATAATCAGATCCTTCCAAAATAAAATATATTTACAATATATTAAATGCAAAAAACGTTCATTTTGATATGGACAAATTATGTAATTAATATATTTATAATAACCCTTGGTATTACTAAGCCAATGTTTTAAAAGATTAACAAATATCGCGAGAACCAATCGAATGTATATTAAAAGTAAAAAGAATAAGATGTCTAAAAGATCCCCTATTTTGAGCCAATAATGAGACATTATGTTAATCTTATATGTATAGCTGCACAAAATTGAGAAACTTAAGGAGACAGATAAATTTTATGAGAAAATTATCTATATTACTTACTTTCATTCTAGTATTAGTCAGTATTACGGCTGCTTGCACACAAGATAAAACAGATAGTGCCGTTGAAAATGGTCCAATAGAAGAACCAACCGCAAAAAATGAAAATGAAGAATTAATAAATTTTGAAGAAAAAGAAGAGATAAGCCGCTTGGAACAAGGTATTTTATTAGTTGGTGAGAGTGTTAAGGGAGGCTATTACTTGACCGCTGTTCAAAGTGCATATTTAAATGCTAGCAACGATTCCGTCATTGTTAATGTCTCTGTAAAAAATGTACGAGGTCAAACGATTGGATTATCAGAATTAAAATATAACTTAAAAGATGAAAAAGACGGAAAGATCTATAAAGGAAAGGTGCTTGATCAAAACCCTTCTGATATACAAGTTAAACCAAATGAAACGGTAGAATTGAAAATAGCTTTTGAAGTACCACGTACCGCAGATGAATATATGTTTTATATTGAAAGCTCTTTAGACCCTCTACAAACATACTGGAAAATTGATAAGCTGCAATCACAAACAAACTAAATCTGAAATAAGCAAAAAGCAATGAAAAATTTGATATAGATACAAATGAATACTATATAAACGTAAGACCATCGATTTAATGAATCGTTGGTCTTTTTCAAAAAATGCCCCATTAAAAACTAAGAGATAAAAAAGAACTAATCTCTAGAAGAGATTAGCTCAATATATCCAAAGCTATTATGGTACATAGTTTTATGAGCAAACGTTATATAGTGTTGTATGGGATACATAACCTGTCATCCCTTTATATGTAACTTTTAACCACTGTTTAGAATTACTGTAATGACCTTGAACATATTCACCAGTTACCCATGTTCCAGTAATTTTCGTACCATCATTAAATGTATGTAAGACAGGTGAATCGACAGTATAACCACTGCGCATCTTTGCACCATATACACCTACCGTACCTCCCTTTGCACAAGCTGCTACTACTGTTTCATTTTCAGTAGTATTCGTAGCCGCGAAAGCAGAGCCGTTAAATGTAAATAAAGTAAATATAAAAGCTGTTAGTACTGTACAAATAGATAAACGACGTAACAAAATAAATTCCCCCTTTTTTTATAATTTACTTCTTCACAAATGATTATCTTAAATATTCTAACTATTTTCAATATATTAATGTTGAGAAATATTAGTTGTATTTTTGAAATAAGATTTTATCAAAAATAGTAACAAACTCATATTTTACAGGGAGAGCACCGAAAGAAGTCTTCTACATATCAACTATATAAAAATCCCTCCACCTTAAGGCAGAGGGACTTTCCAATTCCTATTTCAAACTACCCGCAATCTCCGTAAAGATAACTCCAAGTGCATGTGCACACGCATCTGGATAGCCTAAGCTTCTTTCACCAACTGTACCGGCGCGGCCCATGCGAGCTACGATTTCTTTCGTATACTCTGCTCCTTTGACCGCTGCTTCTGCTCCTTTTTCGAAGGCAGTTTTCATGTCTTCCTCGTTTGAAGCGCTAGCTAACCAAGAGTCTACACATGGAGCAAGTGCGTCAACAAGTGTTTTGTCACCAACTACCGCTCCTCTACCAAATGATCTTTCACCGATAGATTGTATACCTTGGAGTGCTGCTTGCAACATTTCAGCGAATTCTTTCACTGTTAACTCACGCTTCTCGCCTGCTGCTTTACTAGCTGTGCGGAATGCTCCGCCCCAAATTGGACCTGATGCGCCGCCGCAATGTTCCATAATAATCATCGAACAACCGTCAAGGAATGATCCGATCGTTACGTTTTCTTGATCTACAATAGAATGCCACTCACGTTTTAATTGCTTAAATCCTTTTGCTACACTCATTCCGAAGTCGCCGTCGCCAGCATGCGTATCTAGCTCACAGAACGGTACTTCATTTTTAATAATAATGTCGCTCATTTTATCAACGAGATACACCATGTTGTTTAATGTGATAACATTATCTTTTATAACAGCGTGCTCTTCTGCCGTTTCTAGTTCAAAAGAAATTTCCTTCTCTTCTGCCTCTTCCAGTACATTTACATACTCTACACTTTCAACTGGTCCATCTACTTTAAACGCTGGTGTATTACATTCTTTTGATAGTAATGTTTTTAGCTCTTCATCTAACTTCATTACCGTTAAAGACATACCAGCCATATCAATACTTGTCATATAGTTACCGACGAATACTCTATTAATTTTAATGTTTCTTGCAGCTAGTTCTCTCGTAACGGCGTTGTTAAATAAGTAAAGTTCTTGCAGTGGTGTTCCGCCAAAACCGTTAACTAGAAGTGCGATTTCCTCGCCATCTTTTACTCCTAAATCTTTTACAAGATCATTTGTCATACGGTTCGCTAGTTCATCTGCTGACAACATTTTTTCACGCTTAATTCCTGGCTCGCCATGAATACCTACGCCGTATTCCATTTCATCTTCCGCAAGTGTGAAAGTAGGTGATCCGCTCGCTGGAACTGTACAAGACGTTAGCGCTAAACCAATTGTGCGCACGTTAGCCGCGGCGTCCTACTGTATACAGACTATCTTCTACCGCAATATCATCGTCCACTTTTACGTAGTCGACTTCAATTCCATCTTCCGTCGCTAAATGCGCACCATTTTTGAAATTCATAATATCGCCGCTATAATTTTTAATAATTAATAACGTACCTTTTTTACTAGCTGTTTCTTTAATTGCTTGATATACCTGAATTTGTGAAGGTGACGCAAACACATCTCCGCACACCGCCGCATCTAACATTCCTTTTCCGACTAATCCTGCATGTGCCGGCTCATGGCCACTACCGCCGCCACTAATTAACGTTACTTTGTTTTCGTTCATTTCTTTCTTCTTAATAACTTTATATTTTTTCAAAAGTTCAAGCTCTGGGTGAGCCATAACCATTCCGTTACACATTTCCATTACTAATGTTTCTGGTTTGTTTATAATCTTTTTCATTGTGATTATCCCTCAATTCCTTTAATATATTGTGATATATTTGAAATCTTCTTCTTACTATCCATGTTAAAATGAAAGCGTTTTATAGTAAACGGACAAAATGGACAATCTGTCTAAAGACACCGCTCTCATTTATGGATAGGATTTTTATATTACTAACATTCTAGGGATGATTCAGATGACCTCTTCTATAATTTCTAAAAAAATAATCGCGAACTCATTGAAATATTTAATGGAAACAGAGTCGTTTCATAAAATATCAGTGAGCGATATTATGTTACACTGTCAAATGCGTAGGCAAACTTTTTATTATCATTTTAAAGATAAATTTGAACTATTAAGCTGGATTTATAGAGAAGAAACGAAGGAAAACATTATCGACTTTCTCGATTATGAAACATGGGAAAACATTTTCGATTTATTATTTGATTACTTTTATGAAAATCAAAAATTTTACCGAAATGCTTTTAAAGTCATTGAGCAAAACTCGTTTAATTACTATTTATTTGAGCATACGAAAAACTTATATATGAAGATTATTGATGAACTATCTGTAAGCTGTGGATTCAGCCTTTCTAATGAGACAAAAAATACGATCGCCTCCTTTTATAGTCACGGCTTCGTTGGAACGATAAAAGATTGGATTGAAAGTAAATGCGAAGTAAACCCGTCCATTATGTCTTCTCTTATGAAAAATATGATAAACAATCAATTACTACTATTACTTGAGCAATCAGCAAAGTAATTAAAGGGTGGCAAAAGCAATGAAAAAGATTATGAATGATGTACAAAATATCGTTCAAGATATGCTGCATGGCTTTTATTTTGAACATAACGACAAAGTAAATTACGACGAAACAAATAACATCATTTATGTAAAAGATATCGAAAAACTGAAGCAAAACGTCGCGATTATAAGCGGCGGTGGTAGCGGACATGAACCCGCTGATATTGGCTATGTAGGAATAGGTATGCTTACAGCGGCAGTAAACGGCAGCATTTTCACTCCGCCTACAGTGGAACAAATTGTAGCGGCTACTCGCCTCATGCCAAAAGATAAAAGTATTTTATTCATCATTAAAAACTTTAAAGATGACGTTGAGAACTTTCTAGCGGCTGAGCAGATCGCTAAAGAAGAAGGAAGAAAAATTGACCACATCATCGTAAATGACGACGTTTCAATTGAAGATGATGCTTCTTTTAATAAAAGAAGACGCGGCGTCGCTGGTACTGTTTTCGTTCAAAAAATACTTGGTGCAGCCGCTCTTGAAGGCCATTCTCTAGAAGAACTAACAACACTTGGCCGTTCTATCACTGAAAACTTACACACATTAGGAGTTGCCCTTTCCCCTGCCAACGATCCAGTAAAAGGAAAAGCTTCATTCACATTAAATGACGATGAAGTGTTTTATGGCGTCGGCATCCATGGCGAAAAAGGTTACCGTAAAGAAGCACTATCCTCTTCTGAAATATTAGCGATCGAACTAATGAACAAACTAAAAAGCATTTATCGCTGGAGAAAAGAAGACAACTTCGCTATCCTCATTAATGGACTCGGCGCAACTCCATTAATGGAACAATACATTTTCGCAAACGACATTCGCCGTTTGTGTGAACTTGAAGGTTTACAAGCGACATTCGTAAAGGTTGGTACGCTGTTAACTTCTTTAGATATGAAGGGTGTTTCGCTTAGTTTGCTTAAGGTAGAAGATTTGGATTGGGTGAAGTGGTTGAAGGTGGATGTTAGAGTGGGTAATTGGTAAGTAAAAATTATGATGATAAAAGCCTTTAACTATAACAAGTTAAAGGCTTTTTACAAATTGAAATATCGCACGAGCGTTCAAAAGAAATTCGTAATCACCTCACTGAAGGATGACAGGTCTTCCAAATAAAGCTGGATAATAAATTAACATCGCCCCTACAAATGAACATACTAGACAAAAAACAGCCTCGTATTTTATGACTACAGAAGAGTTCGTATCAAGCTTTTTTCCCTCTCTTTTCAATATCATTTTAAATAAAGCTCTATATAATACATACCCAACAATCGCTCCGAGGGTATTCGTAAATAAATCATCAATATCTGTAATTCTATTATTTAATAATTGATTTAACTCAATTGCCAATGAAAAAAGGAATCCCGCGCATACGGTGTTTTTCATTTTTCTAAACTGCGGCCAAATAGTCGGTAATAAAAAGCCGAACGGCATAAACAGTACAATATTTAAAAGATACGTCGTACTACCTGCCGTATCAAATAGAGTCAAGTTGATTTGACTTACACGAATCCACGTTTCATATCTACTTATATCCCATACAGTCGCGATTTGCGTCACCTTATACACTAACGAAAGATAGAACAGAAAAATATATACCCATAGAAAATGCCGAATAGATATGTTTCTTTTCGCTTTAAAATAAAATCCAATTTGAAACAAAATACAAAAAATTATAGTGAAAAAATACGTATACAAATAACTAATCAAAACTCCTGTATGCATGTGGAATCCCCTAACTTTACATTTTCATCTATTATTTTAGAATATAGTTTAAGAACCAGTACTTTGTTCATATATTTAATCTTCTACTTTGTCTTCGAATATAGGGGATATACTAAAAATAAAAAATCCCCACTCCTTCATTTTCAGTCTCCTCCTTGATGTAACTTGTTTATAGGATAGGAAAAACTTTTAAAATAAAAAGTGGGGTAAATATAAAATTTTTCTTAAATTTTATGTTAGTTTTTATTATTACTCTTATTAGGAATCCGCTATTCGTTGTTAGGTAACGCCATGCTTACACCTATAAAAGTATTGAATTACTGAAGAATTCTGTCCTCAATATAACAGCAGATTCACATCAAAAATGTAAATCCTCATTTCCTTCGTATTTTCCTTTATTAAGTCTTTTTCTTATAAATAATTCTGCCACAATTAAATTAGGTACCCATGCTAACCAAGCAATAATAGCGTAACTAAGTTCAAACCGCTCTATTCCAAATAGAACTATAAACAAGGGTAGCCAAATTCTTAATGTAACTGCTCCAAAGGTTAAAGAATAATTTCTAATCATCCAGTTCCGATGCTCTTTAATTTTTTTATTCTTAACTCTATGTAACGCTTGATATGCTGATGTTAGCCAAAATACAGATAACAAACCAAAGCCTAGCTTCGCTACCAATCCTCCCGTAGCATAAAAGGATAGGTATAGTCCAGAAACGCCTCCTAATAATATACCAACCATGTAGATTCTCCCAACTATTCGATGACGGTTGATATTCCTCTCTCTAAATTTAGTGGATAATGTGAAAGGACCAATTACTAATGCTACTATACTAGTCGTAATATGTATAAATAACATACTATACCAGAAATCACTTAATTTAGATCCAAACATAAGCTTCGCTTTTACAAGCCCTGTTTGAAATCCATCCATAATAGAATATTGGACAACAATATAACCAGATACTAAAAGAGCAAAAAAAGTGAATACAAACCAAATTTTTCTGTTCAAATTTTACTGCCTCCCCATTACATTCACGAAAATTAGATTATATATTACTGTTCATTCTCGGGAAAAATAGAAAAACCTTCTAGCGAAATGAAGTGACCTCCGAAAAAGGGACATTTAATAGATTAAGATTTCCAAAAATAATGAATATATATGTTATATTGTTAGACGTACTGAAAAAGCTAAACAGTACAGCAATGGGGATTTTTCTAATGGATATGTTACAACAAGTAATAGATAAATTTAAAATGAGTAAACTCTTAAGTATATCATTCTATACTTGAGAGTTTACTCATCTATCCCTTCTCATCCCTCATACTGTAATACCCCAAATTAATAATAATCAAGAAATACCCACCCATAATTCCAGCTACAAATGTCCACATGAATTCATGATGTTCAATTTCATACATAATAATCGCGCCGAGTATTGCGGCTGCGAACCGATTTATCATTCCGAGCATCGGTGCTTTTTCTTTTTTTACAATGCTATCTCCGAACTTTTCAATACGCCTTCCTAAAATCCAGGCGCAGTACATACTCACCAAAAGGCCAATGCTTATCCCGACAAACTGGGCTCGAAAAGGTGTCACGAGCCATCCCAATAACATTACGCCTAGCAAACAATACATTTGTATGTTGAATGATCTTAATGCCATACGAATCATGTTATTCTCCTTTATCTTTCTCATTGTAATTCCGTATTATCAATCCAAGCTTTCAGCTATATCTTTTTTAAAATGAGGAAATTTGATTTTGCTCACCATTAAATAAGCGAGTACGCTTGTACCAAATGCCACGAACTGGATTATTTAGGCGACATAAAATGAGGAGACACATCGCCGCGAATGGAATGGGCATTCCGATGAATGTTGGGAGTTTGCTTTGCTGTGTGTTAAATCTCGCAAGCCGAAGCATTCCGCAAATACTGTAAGCGAGCGCGCATATCATCCCGATAGACTGCAAATCTTTTAACGAAGCATTATATGCAAGAATAGATGGTGCCACACCAAAAGTAACTAAATCCGCAAATGAGTCCAGCTCTCCACCAATTTCTGAAACAGAATCAAGTTTCCGAGCAATCATGCCATCAAACAAATCAAGGACCATACCTGTAATAATGAACATAACTGCACCGTACATATCCTCAACGAAAACAGCATGAATAGCCAAAAGCCCACACACAAAATTTGCTATCGTAATCATATTTGGTATGTAACTCATCACATGCTTCCCCTCCTTTCTACTAATTGCTTCATCTAAGTTCTTACTCATTACAATCAAGATCCTTCTGCTTTTCTTCCAATATCACTTTATTTATTTTCGTTAACGTCTCTGTCATTTGCTCTAGGGCATTTATATCGATTTTAGAAAAGTATTTCTCAATTAATACATCATCTAACTCAGACAACCGCTCTATATACTTACTACCGTTTGGACCAAGTGTAAGAAAATACTCCCTTTTATTATTAGGGTTTACTTGTTTTGAAATCATCTGTTGCTTTTCCAATTTCGATAAAACTTGGCTCACCGCACTTTTCGTTATATTAAACGTATTCGCAATGTTATTTGCTGTCGTGTTTTCATTTAAATGAATATGAAATAACATGCTCTCTTGCTGCCCAGTAAGACCGAACTCATCCTTTAAATCTTGAAATAGTAAAATATAGAGTTCCGTATAGGCTCGATTCATTTCATTAATTACTTCTTTATACGTTCTAGTCATAGCATCCTCCATGCTTTTATTTCGTTTCGTTTAATAGTTAAGTTTACTTAACTTAACTATATTATACCGTTATGTTTGTGTAAAGGGAAATATAACTCTACACTCTACTCACAATGATACAAAAAAGACACTCTTCTAAAACAAGTTTAGTCGCTTCTGTCTCACTGCTTTCCTCATCCAAATACTCGGTAAGTCATTCTGAATAATCAAAAAGAAAATCAATAAAATTCCATATAGACCCATTACTGGTTAAAATATTATAATGGAATTACCCTACATAGTTACTCATAGCCAGACTGAGGAACTAGCGTCTTATTAAGTAATGCGCATAACTAAAATAAAAAAGACACTTTACGGTGTCTTTTTTATTTATATTCCTAGGAATTATCTCTTTTATAAACAGACTCTATCAAACAGTAAAGGAGACTAACAGATGGAACATCCTGTTGCAAGAGAATTACGTTTTATACGGGTATGTCTTATCATTTTGATTATTGTCATTGCATTCTGGGACCGGGAGAAAACTGTAGAAATTACTGATCACGGTAGCGATCCTATCTTAAACACCAGCAATATGACCCAAGTTGGTGAGAATACATTTGCATACAAAGGCGAATCTAATCAAATTAAAATATTTAAGTTTAATCCAGATACAAATGAAATATCACTTATTAAAGAGTTTCTTGCTGAGGAATATTACTCAGATACAGCTAGATAAAGTAATATTGACCACAAAAGTATAATGACCACAGCCTTTAGCCATAATTACGACTAAAGGCTTTTTGTATGTAAGTAAATGAAAAAAGGAGCTAATTTTATGGAACATAATAAAAATGGAATGCTTGCTTTAATTGTTTTATTTTTAGGATTAGTGTTTTTTGTTAGTGGAATGGTTTATCATTTATGGGGCTCATTTTAATTTCAACTTTTAGACAGATAAATAATTCGAATCAGAGAAACGCACAACATTTTCCCTTTTATTTCCAAAAATAATATAATAAGATATAAAATGTAATACATATAAAGACAAATATATATAGCACTCATTAAAAGTGCTTCTATTTTGGAAGGAAGAAACGATGAACAAAAAGTTATTAGCATCATTATTATGTAGCACATTCTTGTTTGGAGTATCAGCTTGCAGTTCACATGATGCGCCTGCGAAAAATGAGCAGGCGACTTCCAAAAAAACAGAGAATGACAAACTTAGCAGCAAGGATTCGCAAAAAGAACTTCCTACCAATGTAGATTCCTCTGATGTATACATGTCAATGGGATCTGCCGAGTCATTAGATGTTCTAGGGACTGGAGAAGTTAAAGCACAAGGTGTCTTTAAAGTATTAGACATCGCAGTTTATAATCGTAAAGAAGAACCCATTACACTAGATATTAACAACTTTAAATTAATTGATGGATTTGGAAGAGAATATCACATTTCCAATGAACATCAATCTGTACTTAAAGCTGCAAATACCTCTACATTTAAATTTGGTATTGTTAGCCCTGATGAACATTCGGACGGAAACATTGTATTTGATGTACCGAAAAACACGCAAGGATTAACTTTAAAATTTAATAATGATACGTTAGATAAAGAGCTCCAATTAAAAGTGGAATTGGAATAGGCAAAATAAATACGTCTCCCTTAACATTCTCTACTAACATAAAAAAGTACAGTCTTTTCTACAGCAGACTGTACTTTTTTACTTATCATTTCACATAACATTCCCTAATTTTTTTGACTAGATGCTCTCCAATCACGAAAAGATGTTGGGCGTCCAGAAAAAGCTCTTTGCTTTGAAACAGATGGTTTTTCTTCAGGAGTCATTGTTTTTTCTTTAAGAGTCGCTGGTTTTTCTTTAAGCGTCACTGATTTTTCTTCAAGAATAGTCACAGCTGTTTGCATTTTCTCTAACTGTTCTTTCAGCAATTGTTGTTCAATCTTTAAATCCGTAAGTAAACGTAAAATCATCTCAGAATTAGCCATAAGATCCTCCTTCCCCCAATACACAGAATAAAATACAATATGTAGAAGACGAAATGTCGGTGACAAAAATAAGGTCGTCAACTCTTTTTAACTTCCAAAGTCCTTTTATTTTTTTAAGGACCTGCTCCATTCATCCTTAAAAACATAAAGTAAATTAAATCCATTAATAAATGGCCTTTATGGAAGGAGGAGTTAATATGGGCTATGGCGGTAGTTGTGGTGGAGGCTGTGGTTTCGGCGGCGGATTTGCCTTACTTGTTGTGCTCTTCATCTTATTAATCATCGTTGGCGCTAGCTGTTGGGGCGGCGGATTCGGCTGCTAAGGAGAGGCACTCTTGAGAGTGTCTTTTTTTAATATGTGGCTCGTATACATCTTGCTCAAAATTTCCGCTCTAGAAGTATTATAATATTAGCTTAACATGTCAGTTCCCCCTAATTAATAGGTGGTTCTAGCCTATAGAATTCTTTTAAATATAAAATGAAACTATATTTCTCAATGAATAAAACAATTTAACATGGTAAAATAATATTTGGATGGGAGTCCAATATATTATTAAAATTAAGATGGTTCAAGTCGAAGGAAGGCACCTTAGGGTGTCTTTTCTTTTTTATAAATAATTATAAATTAAAATTGCAAAGGATGCTTACTACTTACAAGGAACATTTTCTTCCGTACAACTATTTATTTGAAACTAATTACTATTATAAATATAAAGAAGTTATAGATAAAGTAGTGAGGTAAATAAAACAAAATATAGATTTAATTCATGTTTCTCAACGAGGTACCACCAGCATTTTCAAAAAAATACGCTAAGCAAAAAAAATAATCAGCTGTCCATATGGACAGCTGATTTACATCATTACATTTCTATTATTTATCTTACCACTTGTACAGATACTGGTTTCCACCCCTGATTTTCTACCCAATCAATATTAACCTTATATTTTTTATTATTTTGCTTATCTCGTACATTACCGTAGGCTTTATTATTACCATTATTCCCAATAAAATCGAAAATCAATTGGCTCTCTGGAACATCAACAGCATAAGAAATTGCTTTTTTCATCTCACTCCAATCTACTTTTCCTTCTTTAAATTTCATTTCAGGTTTTGCTCCTTGCTCGGTACCAATTGGCTTCCAAGAAGGATTAGTTTGAGAACCCTTTTCTTGAGATGCCGTTTTTTCTTCCTCATTATTTTCAGTTCCGTTCGTTTTCACCGATTTTTCTGTTTTTGATTTCTCTTCTAGCTGTGCTGCCTCTTTATCTTCATTTTTCTTTTCTTCTATCTTTGCTGCCTCTTTATCTTCATTTTTCTTCTCTTCTATCTCTGCTGTTTCTTTATCTTCAGTTTTCTTCTCTTCTATCTTTGCTGTTTCTTTATCTTCGGTTTTCTTTTCTTCTATATTTGCTGTTTCTTTATCTTCAGTTTTCTTCTCTTCTATCTTTGTTACTTTCTTTTCTTGAGCAATTGCTTTCGTTGATGTATTAGAAGGGGTAAACAATTGGTATGTCACTATACCAACTGTCACTAATACCAAAGTAAATGCAATATTAAAAATTGCCTTTTGACGACGATTCTGTTGTTTTTCTTGAAATCTGCTTACTTGTCCCATTCTTCAAACCTCCGTGTTTACTTTCTCCTCTACTCTTTATGTATTATCCCTAAAATTCTTAATATTTTTATTAAACAATAGAAATAAACTACACTTTCCATACAGGATTTCATATCATAATAAAATTTGTGTTTTTTCAAGTATCTGACATATGTTATTCAAAATAGTTTAATACATTAAAAATTGATAAGCTTCTGCACTTAAGAAACCTTCAATTTTATTCAAAGGTGATTCCAATTATGTCCATATTAGATCTCCTGTAGAAAGCTTTTTAACAATTAAACCTCTTCTTCCCTTATTTATAATTTTTAAATTAAATTTCCCTCTATAGTATAATAAAGATGTTTCGTTTTCTAATGGGGTATGTCGTAAAATCAAAAGGGATTTTATCTCTTTTACCTTCTTTTCAGAGTAAATTTCACCACTAGGAAATTCTATTATTCCTAATGTAATCTTTAATTCGCTCTCATCGAAAGGCCACTCCTTGTTAAGTTCCCTTATCTTTTGTATAAAGCTTCTTTTGGTTTGTCCTATATATAGCAATGTTACACTCTTAGCACATACTCTAGAGATTGCAAATATCCCCTTCTTAGAAGCTTCTTTCCTATTATAAAAATCATTTATACTATACATTCCATACCATTTAATATGTACTGTTTCTATGAATCTCACCTCATTTTTAGACAATATTATAATTTCTGAATGTTCAAATTATAATGGCGCATAGTCCTGATTACTTGAATTATAAATTGTGCTTTTCAATAATACATTTTATTATTACTAATTTCAATAATACAAAAAAAAATACAATATTATAGTTTAATTACAAAACTTTATAAAAAAACAAAGTCATGTCGTACCAAATATTATATTTTTTCAATATCAGACTACCATGAACAAAAGTTAGAGAGTTATGGAATAAAATATAATTTGTATGTACATTTCTTTCAAAAGAAGTTTTGTAGTTTGCAACTGAATTAAAAAAACATAGATTTTTATGACTCTTTCGGAGATATACCAAAGTGGGATCTTTTATATGCACGTTACTATTACCGAACTAAATTTCGGTATAGTATTTTTTTGCAGCTCCTTGATTTTTCAACAAATACGTATAAAAAATCAATAGTAGGAAAATAAACTGCTGGCTAAAAGTTTACTTTCGATAAAATAAAAAAGAATCTGCAAATCTGCAGATCCTCCTGATAATGATTATATAAGTATAGTATCATCCATTTATTTGACTATTATTCGGAAAGTATAAAACTGTTCACTAGATAGCAGAGTATTTTTACATTTTAGGGGGGATTTTGTTGAATTAGCTTGATAGCGATTGGTGGTACCCCTTATAGGATAATAGAAGTTTGCATTTTCAATTTTTTCACACTCTATTAACAAGGCAGTTATAGCATCCTGGTTTAGCGTTAAGAATGTGAATATATTCTACTTCTTTATTATCAAAAATTTCATCTATATTTTCTCTTAAATTGACACCTTCTGTAACCCTTGCTTCTACAATCATTGAGTCAGCATTGTAGCCGCGTACAGATAGATACCTATGATGTAACATATGCGGAATTTCATTTACATCTAGCTTAGCAGTAGTTGCTCCCTTTCGTATAAATATAGGACCACTTGCTTTATAAGGCGAATTAACACTATGATATTGGTAATTCAGTAAAATTACCTCTTCTCCTACCTCTGCATCCTTCAAACTTATCCTGCAAGGATATCCAGGATTTTTATTTGCTATTATTTTGACTGCCCCGATACTTTTTAATACTTCTTCGTTCATTAGAAATAGGTTATTAAACTCCTTCTCTTGTAACGCAACGATTTGAAAGTTATTTCTCATATTCTATCCCTCCTTAATTAGTTGTTATAAAGCATTTCACTAATGATGCTACCACTAAAGTTCATAAAACTTGTTCAATAATCCTGCCCGTTTGTTGAGGATTGAATTAAAAAGCTTACAATTCTATAACAGAGAAAAAATGGCTTATTATTGTTCAATACAAAGTTGCTTACTTTTAATCAATCAGTAATGATTTATCAAAAAATACGATGAGTACAAAGCACTCTTGTTAATTCATGTTATCTTTTGTTAAAGAACGTGAATTCAGTCAAGTTCTTGGTTTACGGTATTTCCACTATGGAAAGCACGGAATTGACTCGGTGAAAATCCTGTATTTCTTTTAAATGCATTATAAAAGCTAGATACACTTTGATAGCCTGTTTGATAACCAATCTCTGTACTATTAAAGACCGTTGTCAAGAGAAGTTCCTTTGCTTTCTTAACTCTGATCCTTTCTAAATATATTCGAGGAGTATACCCTGTTCTTTCTTTGAAAATCCGATTTAAATGAAAACGACTAACTCCTACCCTTGATGCAATTTCATTTAAAGACATGTTTTGAACATAATTATTTTTTATCAATCGCATAGTATCTTCCAAAACGCATTCGAACGGGTCGTATATTTTTATATTTAGATCTGATCGGCATCTTTTGCATGGACGATAGCCTGCCCTTTGAGCTTCGTGCGCATTTGAAAAAAAGGATACATTTTCATAATTAGGAACCTTAGACTTGCAAGAAGGCCGGCAGAAAATTCCAGTTGTCTTGACTGCGTAAAAGAATATCCCGTCATACGCTGAATCACATGATACTGTTGCTTTCCACATGGTATCTCTGGAAAGGTTATTTTGATCCTTCATTAGAATTTAACCCTCCCTTGTAGGCGAAAATCTTATTACTCAAAATCATATAAATCGCATATATAGCCACGACAATTAACGGAACAAATATATACAATTGAAAAAATGGAATCACCAGCAAACATAAAATGAAAGAGATTAACGATGCCCACCATGCCCGTGTGTTCTTCCTAAATAATTTAACGCCTGCTGCCATTGAAAGAACATAAACTAGAATCCCAAGAGAAGTCGGTATAAACAAAATATCATCAAACGTTAGTGACAAAGCTTTTGTCACTAACACACCTGCTACCGAAAAACAGATAACAAACAATACCATCTGTCTTGGAATTTGAGTAGTTGCATGCAGCCTTGAGAAAAATTTTGGGAAAGCACCATCTCTGCTTAATGAATATCCTAATTGCGTTAGGCTGGCTACAAAAGCATTCGCTGTCCCTGTACAAATAATTAAAGCTAAAACAGCTGTAACGACTTTGGCACCTCCGCCTACTGTATCTCCCATTATAACACCAATAGGAGACAGGTTGCTTTCTTGACTGCCATACGTGGCCGTTCCAATAGTGACAAGGCTTAGCGCTAAAAATAATAATCCAATGACAACTGCACTAATAACTGCTCCTTTGACAATATCTTTTTCTGGCCTTTTAAAGTGCTCAGCCAGATTACAAATCGCCTCCCAACCGAAAAATGACCAAAAGATAACCATTATAGCGTTCCCGACAGAAAACCATCCATTTGGAACAAAGGGAGTAAAATTTCCCCATTGTATTCTTGGAAATGCCACAAATACAGCTGACGCTAAAAGAATCAGTAATAAGGAACTTAAAATCAATGCAACTTTACCACTAACATTTACGCCGTAATAATTGGAAACACCTGCAATTACCAAAATAAAGACGGCAATTAAAATTGTTTCAAAATGCGAAAATCCAAATGCCTGACTGACGTAAAAAGCACCAGTTAAAGATACAATCGTTTGACCAACTGCTGCTGTTATAAAGTAAAACCACCCAACGATATTGCCAAGATGATATCCAAAAGAATTTCTAACAAAGGTTGCTGCTCCACCGGAATCAGGATATATCCGTGCCAAACTAGCAAAGGAATAAGCAAGCGGAAAACTAATTATAATAACGATAAACCAGGATACAATAGATGCAGGGCCCGCTATTGAGGGCGTTACCCCCGATAAAAAAAGGACACCTGATCCTAGAATAGCTGAAATATATAACGCAATTCCTTGAAATAATCCAACGGCTTTATTGTTCATGATCTCCCCCCTTTATAGGATTTAGTGTACTAGTAAAAGGGGGGGAATTCTTCTTGTTTTTTGCGGTTTAATTCGTTTAATAAAACAATCAAAAGCATTTTTATTATATTTCTTCTTCAACAATCTGGCCCGATTGTTGAAGAAAGTAGCCTGTTCCAATAAAGAACTTTATTGTTCAGTAAACAACTTGTCATGAAACCATAAAACGAACCGAAATTTTTCTTATGAGTAGAAAATTCGGCTCGCTTTATGTTGGAATTTGCTTAGCGTATATTTTCGTTAAAATGTGGGCGGGATCCCATGCCCATCAACTTAAAATTTTAAGGTATCCCCAAAACGAAAAAATGAGCTTTTTTATTACAAATTAGCACAAAATCTTGTTCTGGGGGTAGTTGTATTTTCTTAGCTTGATAGCGATGTGGCGGTACCCCATCGCTATCAAGCTAAGAAAATACAACGTCAAGTATAGTAGAGGTTGTTTCTTTTTTCTAAAAGCTAGGTGTAGAGAATTTAAAGATTTGCATGCGAAATAAACCCTATCG